>JBDKFE010000082.1:0-2561 GCA_039798885.1 Pseudomonadota bacterium
AGCCCCAACGAACGGGCGAAGGAACCTTTCTGCCTGTGGTTGGACAAGCAAGAAAGCCTCCCGTTCTTTATCTGAGAAGATGTAATGGCCTCCGTCGATAGGCTGCGTTCCGCTAACGATCTGCCGCATCCCATTGATCGGCCGCGCCTCCTCCCGCACCACCAGATGCGGGTTCCCCAACCCCGACGCATCGAACAGATAGGGCGAAATCGCCCGATGCACCGTCTCCACCGGATCACCCTTCACCGACGGATAGGAAAACAGGCGTCGCTGCTCTGGCGCCTGCGCGGCGCGGTCCAGACCCACGATCACGCAATGCACATGCGCCTTGCCCCGCGCATCGGACCCCCATTCAAAGGTGCGATGGGCAAAGGAAATCTCCATCCCGTGCCGTTCGAACAGGATGGGCCAAAGCTGCGCCACCTGTTCGCCCTGCGTGATGGAATTGGTGGCCACGAACGCCACCCTCGGCGCGGTCCCGCCCGCCTGCACCGCCCGCCCCGCATAGTCCCCCGCCTTGATGAACCACGCCGCCACGAAATCCAGCGTGCCCCCCGACTTGCCCAAGCCCGCGATGCCCCGCACCTGCGCCCGCTGCGCCTCGCTCTGCATCTTGGCGCCCACAAACGGCGGGTTCCCCAGCACGAAACTGCACCGCTCCGGCGGCAGCACCTCCGCCCAATCCACCTCCAGCGCGTCGGCATGGACGATGGTGGGCGATTTCTTCAACGGGATGCGCGGCCAGTAGCCACCAAAGGCCTCGGACAGGCGCAGGTTCATCAGGTGGTCCATCATCCACAGCGCCGTCGCCGCGATCCGCGCCGGGAACTCTGCGATCTCGATCCCAAAGAATTGGTCCACATCGACCCGGCTCAGCGCCTTGGCATCCAGCGCCAACTGCCCATCGGGGTAAAGCTCCCGCAATACCGCGATCTCCAAAAGCCGCAATTCCCGATAGGCGATGATCAGGAAATTCCCGCAGCCGCAGGCCGGATCGAAAAAGGTCAGCCCCGCCAGCTTTTCATGGAACCGCTCCAGCGCCTGCTGCCGCCCCGTGCGGCGGGTGCGGATGCCCTCGAACTCTGTCCGCAGGTCGTCAAGGAACAGCGGCCCGATCAGTTTCAGGATGTTCTGCTCGGTCGTGTAATGCGCCCCTTTCGCCCGCCGTTCCTTGGCGTCCATCACCGATTGGAACAGGCTGCCAAAGATGGCAGGCGAAATCGGCGTCCAGTCGAAACGGCAGGCATTCAGCAGCGCCGCGCGCATGTCGGCGTCAAAGGCGGGCGCGGGGAAGTATTCCGAAAAAAGCTGCCCGTTCACATAGGGAAAGCGTTGCAGCGACGAATCCAGCGTGGTCTGGCGCTGATCCTCGGGCGTGTCCAGCACGGCGAACAATTCGTTCAGGTGCTGCCCAAGGTCGCGCCCGTCGGGCCGCGTCTCGTGTTCCAGCCAGTCGAACAGGATGTCGCGCGGCTGGAAGATGCCCGTGTCATCCGCGAACATGCAAAAGACCAGCCGCGTCAGGAACACCTCCAGCCGGTGGCCGGTATAGCCCGATGCCGCCAGCAGGTCGTGCAGCTTGCCCACCAATTCGGCGGCGCGGATATTGACCGGGTCCTGATCCTTGAACCGCCGCGTCTGGCGACCAAGGATGAAGCCGAACTTCTCGATATGGCGGGGCAGGTCCGTCAGGGGGAAGGCCGCTTCCTCGCCCGTCTCGAAATCCAGCAACTCGAAATTGCGGAAATCCGACAGCAGCAGGTAGCGCGGCTTTTCCTCGTCGTTCAGGGCGTGGATGTAATCCAGCGCCTGCACCCGCGCGCGCCCCAAGTCGCGCCCCGCCGATTTCTGCTCCACCACCAGAGTGCCGGGCCAGAACAGGTCGATCCGGCCCTTGCCCCCGGTCAGTTTCTCGACCGACTTTTCATAGATGCCGACGCGCTTGCGCGGGACGCCGAAGATGCGCTCGAAGAAATCGTTATAGAAGGAATGGGTGTCGCGCATCTCGTCGCTATCGCCCGCATGGGCGGCGACAAAGGCACTGGCACGGGCACGCAACTCACTCGAACTCAACCACATGGTTGAGTTGTGCCAAGCTTTACACCTTTTGGAAAGAGGGCCTGGCAGGGGCAGCAGGACTCGAACCCGCGACCCTCGGTTTTGGAGACCGATGCTCTACCAACTGAGCTATACCCCTAGGCCTGCACGCGGATTACGGCATGGGCTTGGGGGGGTCAAGGGGTGGCCTGCGGCGCGGGCGATGATTTAGGGACCCTGACGCCACCGCCCGCTGCGTATGTACAGATTGCGGCACAGAAAGCGGCACAGAATGCGGACACCCGTTTGCGCCCCTGTCCCCGCGCAAAAGAAAAGGCGCGCAGGGTTTCCCCCGCGCGCCCCTGTTTGCGGCCGGCGGGGCAAGGCCCCACCAACCCGCTGAGATCACTCGATGATCTTCGACACGACGCCTGCGCCGACGGTGCGGCCGCCTTCACGGATGGCGAAGCGCAGCTTCTCTTCCATCGCGATCGGGGCGATCAGCGTCACGTTGAACTTCAGGT
>JBDKFE010000083.1:0-13548 GCA_039798885.1 Pseudomonadota bacterium
TCAAATCCACCGCCGCCACGTTTCCGGCCTGCGATCCGCCGCGCACCACATTCGGCGCACCCATCAGCACGGGGTCCTCCCCCGCCCGCGCCGCCGCCGCCGCGCGCAGCGTCGTCGGAAACTCCGCCACCCGCGCCCCGATCATGCGGTAAACCTCGCGCGTTTCGGCGTCCGGGTCGTCATGGCTGCCATAGGTCACGCCCAGCCGATCAAAGGCGTCGGCCATCGCGCAAAGCGCGCGTGGTACCGCCCGCGCATGCGCGCGCGCGGCTTCCATCCGGGCGAAAAGCTCGTCCTCGGTCAGCCCCGCCTTGCGCGCCCAATGAGCAAAGCCATCGGGATTGCCGCGCCGCATCTGGAAACCCTCTTCCAGATGATCGTTGAAGACGACGTAATCCACACGGAACCGCTCTACCGCGGCGATCAGACGGGGCACTTCCGTCACCAGATGCGTCTCGGCCCGCACCTGCACACGAAGATCGGTCAGCCCGCGCGCCCGATGGTCCAGCACCGCCGCCATCAGCGCCTCGGCCCGCTCGGGCCCGCGCATCCCGCCCTCCCAACTCCAGCTTTGCGCCAGATAGGCGGTGGTGATCCCCTGCGACGCCGCCTCGCGATCCGTCGCCGCCAGCGCAGCGGGCAAGGGGAAGGGGGCAGAGGGGCGCGGATAGACCTGCCGTTCGAACCCGTCGCCATGCAGGTCGATGATCCCCGGCATCAGCCAGAAGCCCGCAAGATCAACCGTCGGCAACCCATGCGCTTCGACGATCTGACCCGTCAGCACGCCCACCGGGCGCTGCTCGAAACGGCCATCGGTCAGGACCTCGGCCCCATCAAGACGCAGCGGAGGAAGGAAATCTGTCATAGGAGATGCTCACAGGTTGCGGTCCCTGTGGATAATCTGCGCCTGCAACATGCGTGTGACGCTTATCCGGCCCCCACGGTCAAGGTCACGCGATCCCCGGCGAACCAAGTGGTGCCGCACTCCACCGCACGGCCCGCGCCATCCACATTCACCGCCTCGCTTCGCAGGATTGGTGCCCCTTCGGACACCCGCAACCTTAGCGCCAGCATCGGCTTGGCCACTTTCGCCGTCAGCCGCGTGGAAAGCCGCGTGTAATCCGAAACGCCGCAGGCCGCCAGCGCCGCCGTGATCGACGCCCCCGCGCGCAGGGCGTCCGGCAACCCTTCCAGCCAGCCGGGAAACAGCGACCTAAAGACGGCAAGGGGCTGCCCGTCCGCGCTGGAAACTCCCTCTACCACATGCAGCAACTGTCCCGGCGCGATCCCCAGAAGCCCGGCCTCCACCGCATCGGCCGGCCGAGTCTCTAGTCGCGTGATCTCGCGCGACGGCACCTGTCCCTGCGCCTCTACCGCCTGATGGAACCGCACCCGGCGACCCAGCGGGTAGTCCACAGGCGGCGCGGTGACAAAGACACCCGCCCCGCGCCGCGCATGCACCAAGCCCCGCGCCGCCAGATCGGCCAGCGCATGGCGCACGGTATGCCGGTTCACCCCGAAACGCGCCGCCAGTTCCGCCTCGGTCGGAAGCCGCGCGCCTGCTGCCGCGTGACCACGGGCAATCTCGACCTCCAGCGTCTCGGCAATCTCGCGCCACAGGGCGGAACGGGCCATCGCGGGGCTCCTGTCATGGAAAGTTCACCAAAGCTTCGCACCGCCGTGATGCAGGCTGCGCTATAGGAATTTGTATAGTTGTCTATTCAAGGCGGCAACCCGAAATGCCCATCCCCGACACCGACACCACCGCCCGCCGCGACTGGCTGTCCCTTCTTTCGCGCGCCCCCGCAGACAGGCTGGCGGCGCTTTTCCCCGATCCGCTGCCCGACCATGCCCTGCTGCGTGCGCCGGAAATCGGTTCGGTCATGGTGCGCGGCCGCACAGGCGGCACCGGCGCGCCCTTCAACCTTGGCGAGATGACGGTGACCCGCTGCTCGTTGCGCCTTGCCGACGGCACGGTGGGCCATGCCTATGTGCAAGGCCGCGACCGCAGCCACGCTCTGCGCGCCGCAACCCTCGACGCGTTGATGCAGACCGACGCGGCCCCAGACCTGCGCCGCCGCTGCCTTGACCCGCTGGCGCAGGAGGAAACCGCCCGCCGCGCCGCCCGCGCCGCCAAGGCCGCGGCCACCAAGGTCGATTTCTTCACCATGGTCAGGGGAGAAGACAAATGACCCCCGACACCCTGTCCGGCGGCTTCGCCACCCCCCCGCTCGACAGTGCGCGCGCCTTCCGCACGATCCTTGACGTGCTGGCGCGTCCCGGCACGATCCGCAAGCTAGACACGGCCACCCCGCCCGCACCCCTGTCGCACGCCGCCGGGACGCTGGCGCTGACGCTGCTAGATGGCACGACGCCCGTGCATCTGGCAGGCGGGCATGACCACCCCGACCTGCGCGCATGGATCACCTTCCATACCGGCGCGCCCCTCGTCAGCGCCGAAGAGGCGGCCTTCGCCTTTGGCACTTGGGACGCCCTCCTCCCCCTCGACCGTTTCGCCATCGGCACGCCGGAATATCCCGACCGCGCCGCAACGCTGGTGATCGATGGCGTCACCCTCGCCAATGACGGCGCCCACCTCTCTGGCCCCGGCATCCGGGACAGCGCGCGCCTGTCGCTGCCCGCGACTGCCCCCTTCATCGCCAACCATGCCCTCTTTCCGCTGGGCTTTGACGCCTTCCTGACCTGCGCAGACCGCATCGCGGGCCTGCCCCGGTCCACCATCGTGAGGGATGCCTGATGTATGTCGCGGTCAAGGGTGGCGAACGCGCCATCGACAACGCCCACGCCTTCCTTGCCGAAGATCGGCGGGGCGATCCCTCCATCGCCGAACTCTCGGTCCCGCAAATCCGCGAACAACTTCGCCTTGCCGTCAACCGCGTCATGGCAGAAGGCTCGCTCTACGACCCCGACCTTGCGGCGCTGGCGATCAAGCAAGCGCGCGGCGACCTGATCGAGGCCGTCTTCCTGATCCGCGCCTATCGCACCACGCTGCCGCGCCACGGCTTCTCGTGCCCGGTAGAAACGGCAAAGATGCGCGTCACCCGCCGCATCAGCGCCACCTTCAAGGACGCGCCGGGCGGGCAGGTCCTTGGCCCCACCTTCGACTACACCCACCGCCTGCTCGACTTCCGCCTTGCCGCGGATGGCGACGTCCCCCCGGCCCCGACCGCCCCTGCGGCCGACACCCATGTCCCCCACATCACCGGCTTCCTTAACCGCGACGGCCTGATCGAGACGGCCCCCCGCGACGACACCCCCCCGCCCGACCTGACGCGGGAACCCATCGAACTCCCCGCCGACCGCGCCCTGCGCCTACAGGCCCTGACGCGCGGGGATGAAGGCTTCATCCTCTCGCTCGCCTATTCCACCCAGCGCGGCTATGGCCGCACCCATGCCTTCGTGGGCGAACTCCGCATCGGGATGGTCGAAGTGGAGATGGACATCCCCGAACTCGGCTTCGCCATTTGCATCGGCGAGTTGGAGCTGACCGAATGCGAGACGGTCAACCAATTCAAGGGCTCGAAAACCGAACCGCCGCAATTCACCCGTGGCTATGGCCTGACCTTCGGCCAGACCGAACGCAAGGCCATCGCCATGAGCCTTGTGGACCGCGCCCTGCGCTGGAAGGAGTTGGGCGAGGATTTCACCGGCGCCCCCGCGCAGGACGAGGAATTCGTCCTGATGCATGCCGACAACGTGCAGGCGACGGGGTTCCTCGAACATATCAAGCTACCGCATTACGTGGATTTCCAAAGCGAGCTGGAACTGATCCGCAAGCTGCGGGCCGAGGCGATGGCACCGCGCGAGGCGGCGGAATGACCCTAGTCGCCACCCCCGCCGTCGCCGTCGCCGCCGTCTCCGCCATCGTTGTCCCATTTAGGCTTTTGACTCGGCAGATGCTCCCCCGAGATTTGGCCGCCACTAGAGCTTTCTCCGCTGCCATCGGACTTGCGCCGGTCAAACTTGCGGCGGGCCACCATCGTGAGCAGAGCCACGACAACCACACCCAACAGCAAACAGAGCCAAAGGTTCATCAGATGCCCCTTTCCCGCCTTTTCTTGCAAAAAGACTTGGGGCGCTCGCCATGACCGATCAAGCCTACACCTTCGCCTATCTGGACGAACAGACCAAGCGCATGATCCGCCGCGCCCTCCTTAAGGGTGTCGCTGTCCCCGGCTATCAAGTCCCCTTCGCCAGCCGCGAAATGCCCATGCCCTATGGCTGGGGCACCGGCGGCGTGCAGGTTACCGCTGCCTGCCTGACCCCCGAAGACAGGCTCAAGGTCATCGACCAAGGCGCGGATGACACCACCAACGCCGTCTCCATCCGCAAGTTCTTCCAGCGCACCGCAGGCATCGCCACGACCGAAGCAACGGCCGAGGCGACCGTCATCCAGACCCGCCACCGCATCCCCGAACACCCGCTGACCGAGGATCAGATCCTCGTCTATCAAGTCCCGATCCCCGAACCCCTGCGCTTCCTCGAACCGCGCGAGACGGAAACGCGCAAGATGCACAGCCTCGAAGAATACGGGCTCATGCATGTCAAACTCTACGAAGACATCGCCCGCCACGGATCCATCGCCACCTCTTACGCCTATCCGGTGAAGGTGGAGGGGCGCTATGTCATGGACCCGTCCCCCATCCCGAAATTCGACAATCCCAAACTCTCCAACAGCCCCGCCTTGCAACTCTTCGGCGCGGGCCGCGAACAGCGCATCTACGCCCTGCCGCCCTATACACATGTCGTAAGCCTCGACTTCGACGATCACCCGTTTGAGGCGACAAAGGCCCCCCACGACTGTGACCTCTGCGGCGCGTCGGACAGCTATCTCGACGAAGTCATCACTGACGACGCGGGCAATCGCATGTTCGTCTGCTCTGACACCGATTTCTGCCGCACCCGGCGCGAGGCGGGCCACACGGGCCGCCTGACCATGCAAGAGGCCGCCGAATGACTCGGATGGACGCCATCACCACCACGCCGCTGCTGCGCGTGGACCGCCTGACCAAACGCTACGGCCATCGCATCGGCTGCGCGGATGTCTCCTTCGACCTCTGGCCGGGAGAGGTGCTGGGCATCGTCGGCGAAAGCGGATCGGGGAAATCCACGCTCCTCTCCTGCCTTGCGGGCCACCTGCCCCCGGATGAGGGGCAGGTGATCTTTGACACCGCCGCAGGCCCCCGCGACGTGCTCGCCATGTCCGAACCCGACCGCCGCCGCCTGTCGCGCACCGACTGGGCCTTTGTACACCAGAACCCGCGCGACGGGCTGCGCATGGGCGTGACGGCGGGCGGCAATGTGGGCGAACGCCTTATGGCCATCGGCGCGCGCCATTACGGCGACATCCGTGACCGCGCAACCGACTGGCTGGGCCGTGTGGAAATCGCCGCCGAACGCATCGACGACCGCCCCACCGCCTTCTCTGGCGGAATGCAGCAGCGCCTTCAGATCGCGCGCAACCTCGTCACCGGGCCGCGTCTGGTGTTCATGGACGAACCGACCGGGGGTCTGGACGTCTCGGTGCAGGCCCGCCTCCTCGACCTGCTGCGCGGTCTGGTGCGGGAAATGGGGCTTTCGGCCATCATCGTCACCCATGACCTCGCCGTGGTCCGCCTGCTCGCCGACCGGCTGATGGTGATGAAATCCGGCCATGTGGTGGAACAGGGCCTGACCGATCAGGTGCTGGACGACCCGCAGCATCCCTATACGCAACTCCTCGTTTCCTCCGTCCTGCAGGTCTGACCCATGATCCGCGTCACAAACCTTTCCAAGACCTTCACCCTGCACAATCAGGGTGGCGCGGCGATCCCCGTCATGCAGGGCGCCGAACTGACCGTGAACCCCGGCGAATGCGTGGGCCTGACGGGCGCATCCGGCGCGGGCAAATCCACCCTCATGCGGATGATCTGGGGCAACTACCTCGCCGCTTCTGGCTCCATCATGGTGGGCGACACCGATGTCGCCACCGCCGAACCGCGCGCCATCATCGCGCTTCGCCGCGCCACGCTTGGCTATGTCAGCCAGTTCCTGCGCGTCGTGCCCCGCGTGCCCACGCTGGACGTCGTGGCCGAACCGCTGCGCGCCCTTGGCACCCCGGCGGATCAGGCCCGCGCCCATGCCGCGACCCTTCTCTCCCGCCTCAACATCCCCGAACGGCTCTGGTCCCTTTCGCCCACTACCTTCTCAGGCGGCGAACAGCAGCGCGTGAACATCGCGCGCGGCTTCGCCCATGCCTATCCCGCCCTTCTCCTCGACGAACCGACCGCCAGCCTTGACGCCGCCAACCGCGAAACCGTGCTGACGCTGATCGAAGAAGCCAAGGCCCGTGGCGCAGCCATCCTCGGCATCTTCCACGACGAAGGTGCCCGCGCCCGCGTCTGCGACCGTCTGGTGGACGTGACCGCCTTCACCCCGCCCAAGACCGGGGCCGCCGCATGATCGGCCAACTCATCGCCGTCGTTGGCCCCTCTGGCGCGGGCAAAGACACGCTGATCGACGCCGCCCGCCGCGCGCGGCCAGACCTACTGATCGTCCGCCGCGTTATCACGCGGCCCACCGAAAGCGGGGGCGAGGATTTCGAGGGCGTCACCGATGCCGAATTCGCGGCACGCAAGGCCCGTGGCGACTTCGCGCTCGACTGGCGCGCCCATGGCCTGCGCTATGGTCTGCCCGCGCTTCAGATCGCCGAACACCTTGCCGGACGCGACGTTCTTTTCAACGGCTCGCGCCACGCGCTGGACGCGGCGGCCTCGGTCTTCCCGCACCTGCGCGTGATCCGCGTCTCGGCCCCTTCTGCCGTGCTGCGCGACCGCCTGCTCGCCCGGGGCCGCGAAACGGCGGAAGAGATCGACGCCCGCATCGCCCGCGCCAGCTATGACGTTCCCGCCGCGCTGCATGTCACCGATGTCGTCAATGGCAGCACGCTAGAGGCAGGCACCGCCCGCTTCCTCGCAGCCCTTCAGCCCGTCAGCGCGTGACGCGAAACCAGATGGAACCGCCCCGCTGCATCCTCGCCGAACAGGCACAGGTCCGCGATCACGAAGGGACGCGGCAGCACGGGCTGCAACCACGGCCCCAGCACGGCGACAACCGCCTGCACCGCCGCAGGCTCCAGACTGCCCGTCAGTGTCAGATGAAAGCGGAACTCCTCCATCACATAGGGATAGCCCCAGCAGCCCAGCAAATCCCGCTGCCGCGGCGTCAACCGCTCGGGCCGACGCTTGGCAATCTCTGGCTCCGTCAACTCGGCGCGCAAATGGTCCAGCCGCGTCACGACCTCGGCCCCCAGTTCCAGAAGATCGGCCTCATCCCCCTCGGGCAGCAGCGCCACGAACCCCTTCAGCGCCGTCAGCCGCAGGCCCGGCATGACAACCGGGCGCAGCCCTGCCGCCAGCGCGGCCACCTCTGCCTGCACTTGGGCAAACCCCACCCCCTCTGCCAGCCGGAAGGGAGCCTTGATCGTCCCGTGAAACCCGTATTTGCGCGGCTCGGCCGTCAGGTCCTGCACGGGCGCGGGCAGCCCCGCCAGATCGGGATGCACCACCGCACACCCCTGTATGGCATCCCATCCCAGCCAGGCGGCGACCGCCTCGGCAAAGGCCCCGTCCCGGGGCGCATAGTAGATCGCATAGCGTCGAAATCCGTCCATGCGCCCCGCCCTAACGCCGCTCTGTCACATCCATGTGACGGACCTCTGCCATCTCACCACTCTCCGCTCTGAACCGGAAGCCCGCGATGACCGAAACGATTCTGACCAACGCCACCCTCGTCCTGCCCGACACCACGCTGCACGGCACCGTCCTTCTGCGCGACGGCCGGATCGCCGACATCTCCGAAGGCACCACCCGCACGGGCGAAGACTTGGACGGCGACCTCCTGCTTCCCGGCCTGATCGAACTGCACACCGACAACCTCGAACGTCACATCGAACCCCGCCCCAAGGTCGATTGGCCCCACGCCGCGGCCATCATCGCCCATGACGCCGAGCTTTCCTCGGTCGGCATCACCACCGTCTTCGATGCCCTCCGCGTCGGGTCGGTGACGTCCAAAAAGGCCAACTACGGCGAATATGCCCGCGCCCTCGCCGACGAAATCATGGCGCTGCGCGACTCCGGCGCGCTGCGCATTTCGCACATGATCCACCTGCGCGCCGAAGTCTGCTCGGAAACCCTGATCGACGAACTTGCGAAATTTGGCCCCGAAGACGGCATCGGCATCGTCTCCCTGATGGACCACACCCCCGGCCAGCGCCAATTCCGCGACATGACGCAGTTGAAGAACTACGTCTGCGGCAAGCACGGCTTTTCCGACGCCGATTTCCTTGACCACATCGCCGCGCAAAAGGCCCTGTCCGACCGCTTCGGCACAGCCCACGAACAGGCCGCCGTGACCGAGGCGCGGCGCTTCGGCGCGGTCCTCGCCAGCCACGACGACACCACCGCCGACCACGTCGCCACCTCGGCCCACCATGGCGCCCGCTTCGCCGAATTTCCCACCACGGCCGAAGCCGCGCAGTCCTGCCGCGACCACGGCATCGCCGTCATGATGGGCGCACCGAACCTGATCCGAGGCGGATCGCATTCCGGCAACGTCGCGGCCAAGGCACTGGCCGAGGCCGACCTTCTTGACATCGTCTCCTCCGACTATGTCCCCTCCTCGCTCCTCTCTGCAGGCCTCATGCTGGGCGACATCTGGGGCGACCTGCCGCGCGGCATCGCCACCGTCACCGCCGCCCCCGCCCGGGCCGCGCATCTGACGGATCGCGGCGAAATCGCCACAAGCAAACGCGCGGACCTGATCCGCGTCCGCCGCTTTGGCCAGGCAGGGATGCTGCGGTCCACCTGGGTCGAAGGCCGCCGCGTCGCCTGACATCGGCAAACGGCCGTCGGCACGCCCCGGCACCGAACCTCAGGTCGCGCATGGCTTTGGCCCCGCCTGCAAACGCCCAGATGCGGCGGACATGCGTGCAGCAATCGGCATCGCCTGCGCGCAGGGTGTCCATGCACGATCCCGACTCAATGGACGGTCAGGCTGGCGATGGTGTCAGGCGATTGGGAAGCAGTCCGTGTTCCCCCAAACCTGTCGTCTGTCTAGCCGCAAAACGGCAGTGCCATTGGGCGAAAACAGCGCCGCTGGGGGCCTGAAGCGGTCGCCGTTCCGGGGTCCGGGCCGGATAGAGGCGCAAGTCCAGCTTGATCACGCCCCCGCTTTGCACGGGATGGGCCCGATTGCCGACATCCCTTGTCAGGGGGGGGACGACCTTCCCGATTTCCAGCCCTGACGAAAGGATCACGGGGCTGTGCCGCCGCCGGATCGTCAAGGGAGACGGGCCGATGACGGGCCAAGCGGTGCCGTGTTCGTCGTCATGGCATCAAAGGCTTCGGTCGCTGCATCGGCATCGGCCTTGCTCTTTTCGACAAGCTGGTCGCGGTGCGTGGGCGGTCCATAAAGGGTGTATAGACGCAACGGAATCTCGCCCTTGTTCATCAGGTTGTGGCGGGCCCCGGCAGGCACGATGATGGCATCGCCGCCCTTGATCTTGTGCGTGGTGTCGTTGATCGCAATCTCGCCATTGCCTTCTTCGATCCGAAAGAACTGGTCATGATCGGCATGGGTTTCACTGCCGATCTCTTGCCCGACCTTCAGGGTCATCAGGACAAGTTGCAGATGCTTTCCGGTGTAGAGGACGCGCCGGTAGTCACTGTTTTCCAAGGTCTGGCTTTCGATATTGGACAGGTAGCCGGTCATGGTTTGCTCCCTGGTTGAGGGCGAGAAAGTCTTCCGTTCCGGCAACCCGGACCGTTCAGGTCGCGGCATAAACAGAAGCGGACTGCGGGCGTCGGGCTTTCTTTGCACGACTTGGCGGCTTGGCGGGGACGGGCGGATCGCGGGGTGTAGTTCATCGCTCGGTGCCCCGTGTCGGTCCGGATCCTGCACCGGTCCGCAGCCCGACAGGCTGCCCTAGATCAGTCGCCTTCGGTTTTTCCTGCTTGCGCAGCCCTGACCTGTGACAGCGTCCGTCGCCCCACGGGCTTGGCCGCTTCAAGCAGCAGCAGCACCACCAGTCCCGCAACGGGCGGCGCCCAAAGCAGATCGACAGGCAAGGTTCCAAAGCCAGAAAGATCGCGCGCAGGTGACCAAAAGAGCGTCAGCCCCAACAGCGTGCCAACGATGGGCAGGGCCACGGCCAGCGCCCGGTTCGGGCGGGACAGCGCAACGATCAGCGAGGACGACCGCGACCTATCCACAAGGATCAGCGCCACAATGGCAAAGATCAGCGCAGCAAAAGTGAGGCCGCGCGCCTGATCGGTGGACAGGCCCCGAAGCGGCGCAAGAACGTAGATCGTGGCGGTCACGGCGAATACGACGGCACCTTGCACAAGGCTCCAGACCACGGTGGAGGTGGAAAAGAGCGGTTCAGAGGGCGCGCGCGGCGGGCGGTCCATGATCCCATCCTCTTCAGCCTCGGCTTCAAAGACAAGGGAACAGACCGGGTCGATCACCATTTCGAGGAAGGCGATGTGAACAGGTCCAAAGAGAAGCGGCATGCCGAACAGCAGTGGCATCAAGGCAAGTCCCGCGATGGGGACGTGTACGGCAAGGATGAAGCTCATGGCCTTGCGCAGGTTGTCGTAGATGCGGCGGCCCAGCCGGACCGTCGCGACGATGGATCCGAAATCGTCATCCAGCAGGACGATACTGGCGGCCTCTCGCGCCACGTCGGTGCCGCGTCCGCCCATCGCCACGCCGATATCCGCAGCCTTCAGCGACGGTGCGTCGTTCACGCCGTCCCCCGTCATCGCGACTACAGCGCCGTTCGCCTTGAGGGCGGTAACGATGCGAAGCTTTTGTTCCGGCATGATGCGGGCGAAGATCGTCACATCGCGCAGGGCGTCGGTCAATTCGGCATCCGGCATGGCGCCAAGTTCGGGGCCGGTGATGACGCGATTGCCCTGCAGCCCTGCCTCGGCGGCGATGGCTTGGGCGGTCGCCGGATAGTCGCCCGTGATCATGATCACGCGGATGCCGGCCGAAAGACACTGGCGCACGGCATCGGGGACGGACCCGCGCAGGGGATCTGCCAGACCGACAAGACCCAGCAGGCC
Source organism: Pseudomonadota bacterium (assembly GCA_039798885.1). GTDB lineage: Bacteria > Pseudomonadota > Alphaproteobacteria > Rhodobacterales > Rhodobacteraceae > Paragemmobacter. The sequence continues at coordinate 11,130 of JBDKFE010000083.1, forward strand.
GAAGGTGAAGCCGCGCTGTGTTTCGGGCAGGGTAGCCCCGCCAAAGGCAGCCTCGGCCACGGCCAGCACGCGCAGGCCCCGGCCTGCCATCTCATCGACCACGGCCGTCAGGCCAGCCCGCGCGACGGGCGTGAGGTTGCAGAGGGTCGCAATCGCCTCGGGCGCGCCCTTGGCCGCAATCTGCCACCCACCTGACGGTCCCTCCCATGCCTGCGACATGGCCAGCATTTCGGGTGAAATGCCGTAGCTCCGGGCAAGTTTGCGGCCGTCATTCGGCAAGGTCTCATTCGCCCGCAGGTCGATCCGGGCAAGGTCGTGGAAAGCCTTTTCCATCGGGTCGTAGGGTTCGGTTGCCGACGCCATAACCCCCGCCGCCGCCAACTCGCGAAAGGTTTCCGGCAGGGGGGCATCCGTGCGTGCGACACGGCCATCGGGCAGGCGCAACTCGGCGATGGTCATGCGGTTTTGCGTCAGCGTTCCGGTCTTGTCGGTGCAAAGGACCGATGCCGCCCCAAGGGTTTCGATGGCCGAGGCGCGGCGGGTCAGGACCCGCGCCTTGGAAATGCGCCATGCGCCCATCGCCATGAAGACGGCAAGCACCATGGGGAATTCTTCCGGCAGCATCGACATACCGACGGCAATTCCAGCCAGAACCCCGTCAAGCCAGCCTGCGCGCAAGATGCCGTAAAGGACGACGACAGCCAGGCTGACAGACCCGCCAACGGCGGCAAAGACCAGAACCAGCCGCCGCATCTGGCGTTGCAAGTGGGGGGTTTCGCTGTCCAACTGCCCCAGCGACACGCCGATCCGGCCAATCTCGCTTGCCGCGCCGGTGGCGGTGACTTCGGCGATGGCCGATCCGCGCACGATCAGGCTGCCAGAATAGACCATCGGCTGATCCTCGCCGCCCGGACGCGCGGGGGCGGCCGACGCCGCGGCCCCATGCGCCGCACGCTTGCGCACGGGAACAGCCTCCCCCGTTAAAAGCGATTCATCGACAGACAGATCCTGCGCCGCGATGACCGCGGCATCCGCGGGCACGCGATCCCCTTCGGATAGGACGATAAGGTCGCCCCTCGCCACCTCGCGACCTGCGATCCGAACGCGCTCGCCACTGCGGATGACAAGGGCGCGCGGGCTGGTCAAGTCGCGCAGGGCGTCAAGGACGCGCTCTGTCCGGGCTTCTTGTACCACGGTGATACCCACGGACAGGCAGGCGAAGGCCAGCAGAATAAGCGCCTCCTCCCGGTTGCCCAGAAGAAGGTAGACCACGCCCCCAGCCAGCAGCAGGGCAAGCATGGGTTCGCGCAGGACATCGACTATGATCCCGAAGGCGGAGCGTCGCCTTGCCCGCAGCACCTCGTTGAACCCCTCGGCAGCGAGGCGGGACCGCGCCTCTTCGTTCGAAAGTCCTTGGGGGGGTGGGGAAGAGGCATCATCCATAAAGGGGTTCGCGCCTTGCATGCGGGGGGGTAGAGTCACACGGTCGGCGCGCGCACGCCTTGACCTGCATCAGCCCGGCCCAGAGCGGCGTTCCGCAGTCCGAAAACCGGGCGGCGGACCTGCGCCAGATCCCGAACATCCCCCGTGTTCCGCAGATCCTGCGGTTCGGGTTTCCACACCTGCCAAAGGGACGTTCAAAGGGCGGGCGCCATGCAAGGATATCGACATGCCCACGAACAACCTCACCTCGGCTCAGGACCGGATGAAGTCCGTCACAGCAGCGTGGGACAAGGTACCCGCCGGACCAAAGAAGGACGCGGCACTCCAGCACGATCAGGCAGCCGGGAAGTTGCAGGCGGCGAAGAATGAAGCCGAATGCCTGAAATCGCTAGATGCCGCGAAGGCCGCACTGGTCTAACGAAAGCGGCCTTCCCGAAGCGGAGTTCCGCCCCGGGAAGGCCTTATCATGGCAGTAGACGACCCTCGTGATCGAGTGCGCCTAGTCTACCCGTAGCGTCGCGTTACATCGTCTTGTCGGCTTCGACCTGCTTCTGCGTCTTGGCCAGTTCCGGGTCGGGAACAAGGCCGTAGGCTTCAAGCGGGCCACCCGCACCGGCCACATCATCCGACACGAAGAACGAGACGAACTCCTTCAGGCCGGGGATCGTACCGACGTGCTGCATCTTCACGTAAATGAACAGCGGGCGCGACACCTTGTACTTGCCCGAAGCAACCGTTTCGCGCGACGGGGTCACGCCCTTGAAATCAGCCACACGCAGCTTGTCGCGGTTGTTTTCGTAGAACGCCAGACCGAACACGCCGATCCCCTGCGGATTGGACGAAAGCCGCGCGAGGGTTTCGGTATAGTCGCCGTCGATTTCGATCGCGCGCCCGTCGGTGCGAAGACTAATGCAGCCTTCCTTCGTCTTGTCCTTGTCACCGTTCACCCGGCGCGACAGAACGCGGTCGGCTTTGA
>JBDKFE010000084.1:0-5175 GCA_039798885.1 Pseudomonadota bacterium
TCGCCGCCGAAGGCTAAGGCGCTGGCGGGGTGAACCCCGCCCTCCGCAGACCAAGGCGTGACGAAGCCTCCACCAGACCCCCCGCCGCACCGCACAAGGCAGAGGTCCCGGGTCAAGCCCAGGACGGGGAGACCCACCATCACCCCTCCCCAATCGCGCAGCCGCCGCTGCACATCGGCCTGCGGTCATGGCGGACCAGAGGACCGACCCGCCCCCCAAGTGGACAGTTTTGCCGATCCGTTTGCGGATGCGGCAACGCAGCCGCAAGGGTCCATCAACCAGACCAAAGGCTAGGGGCAACGGACGCCCCCGCCCCCACCCACGACGCGCGCAACGAAGGTTGCGCGCTCGCCCGTTGTCGGCACCCGTACACCCGTGACGCCACGTTACGTTTACGTTCACGTCAACTTCTCTGGTAACCTCAACCAGACACACCAGATTCCCTGCGACCCCTGCAGCCCGGACCCGCCAAAGATGACCGCAAAAGACGACCTCCTGACCATCCGCCAGATGTGCGAGTCCTTCGACGTCACCCCCCGCACCCTCCGCTTTTACGAAGCGAAGGAACTCCTCGCCCCGCATCGCCGTGGCACCGCGCGCCTCTACACCTACCGCGACCGCGCGCGCCTGAAACTGATCCTGCGCGGCAAGCGGTTCGGCTTCTCGCTCGAAGATATCCGCCAGCTTCTCGACATGTACGACCGCGACGGCAGCCAGCAGGAAGCCCAGCTCCGCCGCACCTACGACCTTGCGAAACAGCGCCTCGACCAGATGGAACGCCAGCGCGCCGAACTGGACGAGGCGATCACCGAACTCAAGGACCAGATGGCCTGGGGCGAAAGCGTGCTTTCCGCCTTCCGCAAGGCCGCCGAGTAAAGAGGACACGACCGATGCCCAGCTACACCGCCCCCGTGAAGGACATGCAATTCCTCCTGCATGACCTGCTGAACGTCACCGCCTCCGACATCCCCGGCTATGCCGATCTCGACGCAGGCTTCACCGCCGCCGTTCTGCAAGAGGCGGGCAAGCTCGCCTCCGACGTCCTCGCCCCCCTCAACCCCGTGGGCGACCGCGAAGGCTGCACGCTGGAAAACGGCACCGTCCGCACCCCCACCGGCTTCAAAGCCGCGTTCGAGCAACTGAAAGAAGGCGGCTGGACCGCCCTTGACTGCGACCCCAACTATGGCGGCCAAGGCCTGCCCTACCTGATCGGCACGGCGGTGGGCGAGATTTTCGTCGCGGCCAACATGGCGCTGAACATGTATCAGGGCCTGACCCACGGTGCCTATTCCGCCATCCATGCCCATGGCACGGCGGATCAAAAGGCGACCTTCCTGCCCAACATGGTGTCCTGCAAATGGACCGGCACCATGAACCTGACCGAACCGCATTGCGGCACCGACCTCGGCCTGATGCGGACCAAGGCCGAACCGCAGCCCGACGGCAGCTACCGCATCACCGGGCAAAAGATCTTCATCTCCGCCGGCGAACATGACATGGCGGAAAACATCATCCACCTCGTGCTGGCCAAGGCCCCCGGCGGCGGCGAAGGCACCAAGGGCATCTCGCTCTTCATCGTGCCGAAATTCCTCGTCAACGCGGACGGCTCGCTTGGCAACCGCAACGCCCTCTCGGTCGGCAAGATCGAACACAAGATGGGCATCCACGGCAACGCCACCTGCGTGATGAACTACGATGGCGCGACCGGCTACCTGCTGGGAGAGTTGCACAAGGGCATGCGCGCCATGTTCACCATGATGAACGAAGCCCGCATCGGCGTCGGCGTCCAAGGCTATGCCGTGGCCGAGGCCGCCTATCAGAACGCCCTCGCCTATGCCAAGGACCGCCTGCAGGGCCGCGACGTGACGGGGGTCAAGAACCCCGACGGTCCCGCCGACCCGCTGATCGTCCACCCCGACATCCGCCGCAACCTGATGGACCAGAAAAGCTTTGTCGAAGGTGCCCGCGCCTTCACCTTCTGGGGTGCCTCCCTCATCGACCGCGCCCACCGCACCGGCGACGCCTCTGCCGAAGGCCTGATCTCGCTCCTCACCCCGGTCATCAAGGGCTTCCAGACCGACCGCGGCTTCGACGTCGCCGTCGCCGCCCAGCAGGTCTATGGCGGCCACGGCTATATCGAAGAATGGGGCATGTCCCAATTCGCCCGCGACGCCCGCATCGCCATGATCTACGAAGGTGCCAACGGCATCCAAGCGCTGGACCTCGTGGCGCGCAAACTCGCGGCGGATGGGGGCAAGCCTGTCATGGCCTTCTTCGACCTCGTCAAAACCTTCGTGAAGGAAAACGAAGCCGACGACCGCCTGAAATCCGGCTTCCTTGACCCGCTCAAGACCGCCTCCAAATCGCTGCAGGGCGCGGCCATGTATTTCATGCAGAACGGCATGAAGTCCCCCAACGCCGCCCTTTCCGGCAGCTACGACTTCATGCACCTGATGGGCCATGTCTGCCTTGGCCTGATGTGGGCCCGCATGGCCAAAGCCGCCTATGCCGCCCTCGACGCAGGTGCGGCCGACCGCGACTTCTACGAAGCCAAGATCGCCACCGGCCGCTACTACATGGCCCGCCAGCTTCCCGCCTGCGCCATGCACCTCGCCCGTATCGAGAGCGGCGCGGACCCGGTGATGGCCCTAAAGGCAGAGGCGTTCTAATCAGAGGGGGGGCCGAATTTTCTGGCGAAAATTCGGCCCCCACCCCCATCGTCGGAGAGACCCCATGCCCAAACGCTTCCGCCTCACCCGCCGCTTCCCCGTCGCCATGACGGAAGACGGCTACCGCAAGCTGAAACGCTTCGCGACCGAGGCAGGGCTGGACGAAGGCGAGGCGCTCTCCTTCCTGTTCGAGAATTTTGACAGCGTGACGGACAAGGACACCCTGACCCACCGCCTGCGCCTGTTCAATTCCGAACTCGAAGACCGCAAGCGCTAGCGCGGGTGGACAGGGAGGATTTGGGTATTTGGGCCGAGATGAAAACCAAGGCGCACGCTGCGCCCCGAGCCTAGGGTCTGGCTAACCTTCGGGGCAGGACGCAGCGCTTCACCTCGGGCGGCCATCGGCTCCCCAGCCTGTACCGCAAGGGAAAGGATCGGGGGCAAAGATGAAGAAACCGTTTCTTCATCTCGGAAAAAATACCCTCGGGGTCCGGGGGTGAAGCCCCCGGCGGGGGGGCGCAGGGAGGAACGGATGGGAATGAAGCTTTATTGCTTTGGCGAAAGCGGCAATGCCTACAAATGCGCGCTCGCCCTGACCCTGACGGGGCAGGACTGGGAACCCGTCTTCGTCGATTTCTTCAATGGCGAAACCCGCAGCCCCGCCTTCCGCGCGCTCAACCCGATGGGCGAGGTGCCGGTGCTGGTGGATGGCGACACGGTCCTCACCCAATCCGGCGTGATCCTCGACTACATCTCGTCGAAGACTGGCCAACTCGGTGGCCGGTCTGCCGCCGAACGGCGCGAGGTGCTGCGCTGGCTCTTCTGGGACAATCACAAGCTGTCCACACAGGTGGGCACCTGCCGCTTCCTCGCGAACTTCTTGCCAGAGTCAAAGCGCCCCGAAGGCGTGATCCCCTTCCTGCAAGGCCGCCTCAAGGCCGCCTACACCGTCCTGAACGACCACCTCGCCACCCGCCAATGGATCGTGGGCACCGCCCCCACCATCGCAGACCTGTCCTGCTGCTCCTACCTCTACTACCCCGAACCCTTCGGCTTTGACCGCAAGGACTGGCCCCATATCGACCGCTGGCTGTCGGGCATCGCCGCCCTGCCCGGCTGGAAACACCCCTACGACATGATGCCCGGCAACCCCGCCGACCGCGCCTGACACCGGGCATGAAGGAGACGACGATGACCGACGCCTATATCTACGACGCCATCCGCAGCCCGCGTGGCAAGGGCCGCCCCGACGGCGCCCTGCACGAGGTGACCTCCGTCACCCTCTCGGCCCGCATCCTTGACGCGCTGGCCGAACGGAACGGCCTGACGGGCCATGCGGTGGAAGACGTCATCTGGGGCAATGTCACGCAGGTGGGCGAACAGGGCGGCTGCCTTGCCCGCTCTGCCGTCCTTGCCTCCGGCCTCGACCAATCCATCCCCGGCCTTGCCATCAACCGCTTCTGCGCCAGCGGGATGGAGGCCGTGAACCTCGCCGCCAATCAGGTGAAGGGCGGCGCGGGGCAGGCCTATATCGCGGGCGGCGTCGAAATGATGGGCCGCGTCGCGATGGGCAGCGACGGCGCGGCCATCGCCGTCGACCCCGCGCTTGCCATGAAGACCTATTTCGTCCCCCAAGGCATCAGCGCCGACATCATCGCCACCGAATACGGCTTCACCCGCGATCAGGCCGACGCGCTGGCCGTCGAATCCCAGCGTCGCGCGGCGGAAGCATGGGCCGCAGGCCGCTTTGCCAACTCTGTCGTCCCGATCAAGGACCAGAACGGGCTGACCATCCTTGCCCATGACGAATACATGCGCCCCGGCACCGACATGCAGGCCCTCGGCGCCCTGAAACCCAGCTTCAAGGAAATGGGCGAGGTCATGCCCGGCTTCGACAAGCTGGCGCTGATGAAATACCCCCACCTCGAACGCATCGACCACATCCACCACGCCGGCAACTCTTCCGGCATCGTGGACGGTGCCGCCGCAATCCTCATCGGTAACGCGGAATTCGGCAAGGCGCGCGGCCTCAAACCCCGCGCCCGCATCCGCGCCACGGCCAAGATCGGCACCGACCCCACCATCATGCTCACCGGCCCTGTTCCCGTCACCGAAAAGATCCTGCGCGACAGCGGCATGACCATCGCCGATATCGACCTGTTCGAAGTGAACGAGGCCTTCGCCTCCGTCGTCCTGCGCTTCATGCAGGCCTTCGACGTGGACCCGGCAAAGGTGAACCCCAACGGCGGCTCCATCGCCATGGGCCATCCCTTGGGCGCGACCGGGGCCATTATCATCGGCACCCTGCTGGACGAATTGGAACGCAGCGGCAAATCCACTGGGCTTGCCACGCTCTGCATCGCCTCTGGCATGGGTGCCGCCACGATCATCGAGCGTGTGTGATGCCGAAACTCGACCTCGCCACCGTCCCGGTCAAGACCGGCTCCATCTACCCCGCGCCTTACGCGGCGATGATGGCGGGCCGGTCGTCGTTGCGGCTGGGCGA
>JBDKFE010000085.1:0-27806 GCA_039798885.1 Pseudomonadota bacterium
GTGGTGATCGACAGGGTTGGCGTCGTGTCATTCGTGACGGAATCATTCCCTGCGCCGGAATTGGTGCTGAACCCCGTGATGACGGGGGCCGGGGGAAGGATGACCGGTGGCTGGCCTGCCAGTTCGGCCCAGAGTTTCTGAACACCGGTGCTGTCGGTAAAGTATTCGACATTGATGACGGCGTCGCTGCCCAGAAGTTGGTCGGTGAAATTGAAAGTGACGGTCAGATCGGTGACCACCCACTGCACGGCGGCCCAAGTCACCTCAAGGAAGTAGTAATCCGTCCCGTCGCCGCCATCGATGGTGTCGCTGCCCGCGCCGCCGTAGACCAGATCGTCGCCGCCATTGCCGAGGATCGTGTCATTACCCGCATTTCCGCGCAGGATGTTGGCTGCGGCGTTTCCTTCGATCCTGTCATTCGACCAACTGCCAATGACGTTTTCGATGACGGTTCCGGCCGCGATGATGAAGGTGGACCCTGCAACGGTGTTGGTCTGCCCTTCATTCAGGTTTATCGAGGCGGCGGCAGAGAGAGCCGCGATGTTGATCGTGTCGATGCCACCATCCGTATCGGTCAGGACTTGCCGCGCGGCAAGCGCGGTGGCCGCTGAGCCGAACTCGTCCGTATAGTAATAGTTGTCGTCCAGATCACTAGAGCCGTAGGCCCGCACCGTGATGCTTGAAATCGTTCCGGTGTCACCTGCGGCCCTGTCGGAAATCCGCACGGTCCATGTGCCCGTCGCCAACTCACCCAGATGGGCGCGGGTCGTGAAGACCCAGCTTGTCAGGTCCGCCGCGCCGCCCGCCCGGTCGAGCAGATAGCTGATCGTGCCATTGGGCGAGATCAGTTCGATGACGAGATCGCCGGAATAGGTATGCGCGGTGGACCAGTTGATCTGAACCTCGATCGCTTCGATGGTCAGGGGTGTTCCAGCAACGGGCGCAAGGGTAACGCTGCGGGAAATGCCTGTGGCATTGTTATCGGTCACGGCACCGGGGGTGGTGTTCGAGGCCGACACTTGGAGTTCATTGGCAAAGGTTTGCAGCAGGTTCCAGCTATTGGCCAGCTTGACCGCGGCGAACGCATCGATAAGGCCAAAACCGTAGTCATGGCTGAAATGCATGCCGCCATTGTTCCAGTTGGTGGCCCCGTTCGTTTGCCAAGGCCGAAGGCTTCCGCCTGCGCCAGCGGCCGCAGGATTGCCAACCTGCCGCGCGGTGATGGCAAGGATTTCCATGACATCGCGATAGCCGAGGCCGGGATTGGATTCGAGGATCAGGCCGACAACGCCGCTTGCGATGGGGGTTGCCGCCGATGTGCCGCCGAAGGTCGATGTGTAGTCGCCTGTCGTGTTGTATCCCGGTGCGCCGGTGTAATCGGTGGTGGTGATGCCGAGGGTGCCGCCATTCGACGGCGATGCGACAAGCAGTGATGCACCGGGGTTGGAGTAATAGGAAACCTGTCCGTTGTCCGCGATGGCCGCGATGGCGTTGACAAAGCGGCTAGAGGTGAAGTTCGACGTATTGGCGTTGTCGGCTTGCCCTCTGTCGTTTCCGGCGGCCACCATCTGGATTGTCCCCAATCCAAGACGTCCATTTGCCGCTGCGTCCTGAAGGCCCGCAAAGAAACTGGTCCAGCTTGCGCTGAGGCTGTTGTCGGTAAATGGATTGACCCAACCCCAGCTGTGGTTGGTCACGTCAAAACGGTCCTGTTCGTTCATCGCGCCGAACAAATAGGCGTTGCCGCCCGTGCCGAAGATGTCGACGCCGGTCAGTCTGCCGTTGAAGGATCCGCCGACGCCGCCTTGTCCGTTGCCCCCGATGGCGGCAATCAGCCCTGCGACGGATGTGCCATGTGCATCACCGGCATTGTAGATGGTGGGATCGTCGAAAACGCCATTGACGGTCACATGCAGGGACGGGTTGTAGTTCGCGGCAAGATCGATGTGGTTCTTGTCGATGCCGTCGTCGTACACGCCGAACTTGATCCCAGCGCCGGTGAAGTAAGCCCAAGCTTCCGTGATGTTGATGTCGACGGCGGCGTTTCCGACATTGTGCCACTGACTGGGCAGCAGCGGATCGTTCAACACGACTGTCGTTTTGCGCGCGAATTCGTCCAAGGGCGCCGTCTGAGCGCCGGCATCCTTTGTCGGCGCAGGGATGGGGGCCAGCGGGTCAAGTCGATCATGAAACGGGGACACCCACGGTCCCCGGAAAAGCCCATCGGTGTGGCGATGCATCGACCAAGGGAACAGGAAGCCAGAACGCTCTGTGGTGCCGTGCAGGCCGATGTTCGAATGCTGGTAGAAGCCAATGCCGCGTACGAAGAAGTCATCCGTGCTGCGTTCAAGCAGCTCTGGTTCGAACATCGACATTCTGTGCATTGCCCCATGAATTAGACCGCAGCCGGGTACGAGCGCAGGCCCATCAGGTTGCTCGTAACTCCGGCACCCCCAGATGGAGTGCCTGTGGTAAGCACGTGCATCTGATGGCGCTGAGGGATCAAGAGATTTGCGTCAGGCGCGGCGCTGTCATGGTGACATTGCCCAAGCCTGCACTGCTTTGCAGTTAACCTCTTGGTGGCATGATCTATTCTGTGGGATTTTCGATTTTACCCTATGGTCAGTGCATTGGTCATTTGGTCTAAATTCTACATACCATTTTCTGCGCCAGAGCCGGTCTTCGCCCCCTGCCATGCGGGCGCGTTGCGTGCTTGATCACGCCGCACAGATGGCGCGCATGCTTGTTCGGCGTGCGTCCCCGCCGGGTGACGGTTCGGGGGTGGGTCGGCGGACGTGAAGGTGACTGTCCCGATTATGGGCCTGCCGGGTGACAGATAGGGACGGATGGCTACTTTCCCCGGCGCGGTCCGCGCTCTAGATACGTCATGTTTGGCAGAGCAAACGGGCAGGCGGTGAGGTCACATCCGCGCGGCCAACGGGGAAAAGAAGATGTCTGACGTGCTTGAACTGGCGGCTGCGAACCTTCTGACGCCGATGATCCTGTGCTTTGCACTGGGTCTTATTGCGGCGCTGTCGCGATCCGAACTGACCGTACCTGAGGCGGCTGCCAAGGCTTTGTCGATCTATCTGCTGTTTGCGATTGGCTTCAAAGGGGGCGTGTCCGTCTCTGATCACGGTTTGGATGGTCGCCTGATCTCGGCCCTTGTGGCGGGGGTTGTGCTGTCCTTTGCCCTTCCTTTTGCGGCCTTCGCCCTTTTGCGGGTGCTGACCCGGCTTTCGGCAACGGACGCCGCCGCAGTTGCGGCGCATTACGGGTCGATATCGATCGTCACCTTTGTCACCGCGACATCCGTGCTCAGCAGTCAGGGCATCGCGGCAGAGGGCTATATGGTGGCGGTGGCTGCGGCGATGGAGGCACCGGCCATCATATCGGCGCTCTACCTTGCCACGCGGGCGGGTGGCAGTGCGGAGGGGATGGATGCGGAATTGTGGCGGGAAATCCTGCTGAATGGTTCGATCGTGCTATTGATCGGTTCCTTCACCATCGGTCTTATCACCGGGGCAGAGGGCATGGCGCGCATCGAGAGTTTCATCGTCTCGCCCTTTCAGGGTGTTTTGTGCCTGTTTCTTTTGGACATGGGGCTTGTCGCGGGGCGCGGATTGCGAAATGCGCGCAACGTGATCACAGCGGGTGCCGTGGCTTTCGGCATCCTTATGCCATTGGTCGGTGCCGCGTCCGGTCTTGCGGCTGGCCTTTTGCTGGGGCTGTCGACGGGGGGCGTCGCACTGATGATGGTTCTGGCGGCGTCGGCGAGTTACATCGCCGTGCCTGCGGCGATGCGTGTTGCCTTGCCCGAAGCGAATCCTTCCATCTATCTCACGCTGTCCTTGGGCGTGACATTCCCCTTTAACCTGACGCTTGGCATCCCGGCCTTTGTGGCCATCGCCCAAGCGATGACCGGAGCGTGACATGGAGATGCACAAGGCCAAGCGGGTCGAAATCATCATCGAGGCGCCGATGGAAAGCCGCCTGACGGATGCGCTTGTGAAGGCGGGGGTGACAGGATTCACGATCCTGCCCGTCCTTGGCGGTTCGGGGCGGTCCGGCCATTGGACGCGCGAGGGTCAGGTGGGGCGCGCCGGGATGGTTGCGGTGATTTGCCTGATCCGTCCAGAGCGGCTTGATGCCCTGTTGGGCGCTGCCTTCGCCGTGGTGGAGCGGCATATCGGTGTGGTGAGTGTCACGGACTGCGAAGTGTTGCGGGCCGAGCGGTTCTGACAGCCATCCGCACGGGCGGCCTGCACACCGATGCGCAAGCCCGCGCGCGGCGTTGGGATGACGGTCAGCGGACGACCTTTTGCGGCAGTGACCCGCATCTTGCCGCGTCGATGAAGATCGCGCCAACCGCTGTGCGTAGATTTTCAAGGTTGAAAGGCTTGGTCAGCCTTGGGGCATCCCTGATCACGGGTTCTTCGCGCGGACTTCTGCCATAGCCGGTGCATAGCAGAAAGGGGATGCCGCGTGCGACAAGTTCCTCGACCGCCGGGGTGATGCGGCGGCCATGCAGGTTCATGTCAAGGAGCGCGCCGTCGATGCCACCCCGGCTGATTGCGTCCAGAGCGGCGTCAACCGTGGCCACCGGCCCCACCACTTCGCATCCGATCTCGCGCAGCATGTTTTCGAGTACCAGCAGGACAAGAAGTTCGTCTTCCGCCACAAGTATACGCAGGCCTTGCAGTTTTTCGAGGTTAGGTGCCATGGATCAGGTCTCCTTCTCGATGCGGGGGCGTTTGAGTTGCTTCCACGGAAAGGCGATGTCGCAGCAAAGGCCTTCTGGCCGGAAGTGCAGCGCGATTGTTCCGCCCAGTTGATGCGTGATGCTGCGTTCGATCAGCGTCGAGCCAAAGCCTTTGCGGGTCGGCGGGGCAACGGTTGGACCGCCGGTTTCGGTCCATTTGAGTTCGACCCATTTGCCGTTGGCTCGGCTGTCCAGCCGCCACGTCACCTCTAGTCGGCCGCTTTCCTGTGACAGCGCACCGTATTTCACGGCGTTGGTTGCAAGTTCGTTCAACACCATGGCCATCGCGACGCCCACCTCGGGTGTGACGTTCAGGTTCGGACCGGTGAAGGTGATCTGGTTTCCCCGGCCAAGCGGTTCCATCGTGCGGCGGACAAGCTGGCCCAAGTCCGCACCGCTCCAGTTTTCGGTGACCAGCAGGTCGTGAACCCGCGCGAGGGAATGCAGACGTCCCTCGAATGCCTGCTCGAACTGGTCAAGGGTGTCGCTCTGGCGTAGGGTTTGCGACCCGATCGACTGCACCATCGCGAGCATGTTCTTCACGCGGTGGCTCAGTTCGCCGATCAGGGTCTGGCGCAGCGCTTCGGCGTCATGACGCTCGGTCACGTCCTCGATGGCAAGCAGGATCAGTTCCGACCTCTCATCGCGATGGGCCAACTTGCGCGCGTTCAAGAGCATGTTGCGCCGCCCGCGTTTGGAGAAGACATGTTCGATTTCGAACCCGTCGAAGGACTGCCCATCGTTGAGAACCTTGCGCAGCAACTGGCGCAGTTCGGGGATGTCCCATGCGCCATGATCCAGTTCCTGCAAAAGGTGGTTCTCGGACTCGGCGGCCACGCAGTTGAACGCTTCGCAGAAGGCAGGGTTGAGCGAACGGACCCGCAGATCAGCATCGAGCACCAAGACCGGGTGCCGGACCGTATGGATGATCGCTTCGGCAAAGAGGCGGGCTTCGTTGATCGCGTCCTGCGCGAGCTTGTGGTCGGTGATATCGACGAAGGCGATGACAACGCCGGCAATCCGGTCGTCCTGCGTGCGGTAGGGAAGGACGCGGCGCAGATACCAGCGTCCGGCGGTGCTGCGCACTTCGGCATCAATGCCCGTCAGCTTTTGCAGCACCGTCTCGGCGTCGCGCAGCAGGTTCTCGTCCGCGACCTTCCAGGCGAAGTGGGCGACCGGGCGGCCCACATCCGTGTCGACCAGAGCCAAGAGTTCCTTGCTGCTGGGCGAGAACCACTTGATGCGGAAGTCCTTGTCCAAGAACACGGTCGCGATTTCGCTGCTGGCAAGCAGGTTGTTCAATGTATCCGTGGTGTCTGCCAGTTCTTGGTTCTTGTCATAGAGCTGGCTGTTGACGGTCTGAAGCTCTTCGTTGAACGATTGCAGTTCTTCCTTGGACGTCTCTAACTCTTCATTGGTGGACTGAAGTTCCTCGTTCATCGAGGTGACTTCCTCGTTCGCGGCCTTGAGTTCTTCGTTGGTCGCTTCGAATTGATGGATCGTGTCCTTCAATTCGGCCCGGGCCATGGCCAGTTCATCCTCGAAGGCCTGCTGCATGAGGTGGCAATCGGAAAGGTCGGCAGTGGCGTTTCCGGAGGGCAGATCGATGTGGCGGAAACTGACCAACAGCAGGTTGTCAGAAGGGTCGGGCAAGGGCATCACCGAGACGTCGACCGCTTGTTCGCGATTGCTGTGCCGCACCATGGCGTGAAACTCGACAGGCCGCTTCTTTTCGACCGCCTCGCGCACGGCGTGGCGAAGCTTGGCGCGCAGGCCGTGCCGGGCCATCGCCATGAGATCCCGGCTCGGTTCGCCCGGCGGTGGCTCTAGGTAGTCGCCGGTCGATCCGTGAATCCAGACCACCTGTCCATTCCGTTCGATCAGCACCGAAGCAGGGGCGAAACGCTCTAGCAGTGCGCGTTGCGCGACATCGACGATGCGCTGCATCGGGCGGCCGGTGTCAGGCATGGCTGACTCCTCGTGGTTTGTGGGCGTGCTGCGGCCCCTTAGAAGGGGAAAGTCCAAGATGTCGTGGCGCGTTGCGCCAATCCGGCGGAAGATCCGCCATCTCTTTGACACCGTCTCGAAAAGGTCTTCGCGCCCGGACACGCCTTCGGAATTGCCAAGCAGCAGGTGGCCACCCGGGCGCAGTGCGAAATGCATCAGCGCCAAGGCCCGCTTTTGCGCGACGGGTTGAAGATAGATCAGAAGATTGCGGCAACTGACCAAGTCTATGCGCGAGAAGGGCGGATCGCGCAACAGATTGTGGGCGGCAAAGACCACCATGCCGCGCAGATCTTCCACGACGCGATAGGACCCGTCGTCCAGCCTGTCGAAATGCCGCTCCAGTAGGGGGGGCGGGATCGGTGCTACGGCCGCTTCGGAATAGATGCCTGCCCGCGCCGCAGTCAGATTGTCCTCGCGCCCGTCGGTGGCAAAAACCTTGATGTCGAACTGTTTGTTCGCGGCCTCGGCGCGGGCGCCCAGAAGCATGGCCAGAGTATAGGCTTCCTCGCCCGTGGCGCAGGCCGGTACCCAGAGGCGGACCGCCGAACCGTTTTCGCACTGCGCCACCAAGGGGGTCAGGACGGTTTCGTCCAGCGCCGCCCAGACCTCTGGGTCGCGAAAGAAGCAGGTGACGTTGATCATCAGGTCTCTGCCAAGCGCTTCGATCTCGTTGGGTCGGGACGCGAGGAATTCAAGGTAGGCGCGGATCGTATGAAGATTGGCAAGACCCATGCGCCGGTGGATGCGCCGGACCAACGTGCTGCGCTTGTAAAGCCGAAAGTCCTGTCCGGCGTGCTGCCTTAGCAGGGCCAGAACCGGGTCGATGGACCCGTCGCCCGTGGCCACATCCTCGATAAGGTCAGAGCCTGCGGCATAGGCATGACGCGCATAGCGCAACAGGACTTCGGGCATCTGTCGCGGCGCAAGGACATGATCAGACAGGTCGGCAGCAATCGCACTGCGCGGCATGGCGCCGAAACGTGCGGTCGCCGGATCCTGCACGATGATGCAGCCACCTTGGTTCCTGACCTCTTTCAGGCCTTCGGTGCCGTCATTGCCGGACCCCGACAGCACGATGCAGATCGCCCCGGATTGCCGCCCGCGAGCGAGCGACTCGAACAGCCGGTTGATGGGGTAGCGGGCACCCCGCCGCTCGGTCGGTTCTGCCAGTCGCAGGTGGCCGCCATCGACCGTCAGAGAGGCGCCGGGCGGGATGACGTAGATGTGGTTCGGCTCTATCGCTTTGTTGGCCGTGGCCTCGGACACCGGCATGGCGCTGTGCTTGGACAGAATTTCGACAAGCCCGCTTTCCCGCGTCGGATCGAGATGCATCACGACGAGGAAGGCCATACCGCTTTCGGCGGGCATCGCATCGAACAGACTTATAAGCGCCTCGAGCCCGCCGGCGGACGCCCCGATGCCCACAACGGGACACAGGACTTTCCTGTCGCCCGTCGCTTCAGCGGAGGTCTGATCGGCATCCTGTCCAGATTGCACCGGGTTGGCGCGTTTGGTGGGGGTCCGCTTCAATCGTGTTCCAGTTCCGTTTATCTCTTGGTCCAGAAACCAACCGACACGACACGAAGGTCACACGTCCCGGTTCCGGGCGTGACCTTACGCCCGTCGGGGAAACCGCTACATTATCATTTTAGCACGATCCCGTTGGGTTGCACATCCTGCATTCCACTTTTCGCATGGAAAGCAGGTCAGTCGCTGCACCACGCTTTGGGTGGGAAACCTGTCCGGACCGACGGTCTGTCGGGTCATGGTCGGCCGAAAAAGGCGTGGCTGGCCCCTTTGTGGCGGGCATCGGCCATCCCGGAATGGTTCGAAAACTTGCTTTTGATCAAGGTGCGGGATTGCCGGGCGAGGCAGAGTGCATCTTCGCGGCCCGGTCTTTTGTTGGCGAGTCGGTCCGGGTCGTTCCGGCTTTCCGTGGGGAAAGCTGTCCGCTAGCCCCTTGAATTCCATGGCCGAAAATGACCAAGACCCCTGTCAGAGTACGATCAAGACGACCGATCAGTCGTCCAGAAGGGACCGTCGCGGCCCCGCTTCACGTCGAGATGCGTGTCGATGTTGGCATGGGCCATGGTCATCAGAACCTTGACCGCAGCGCGCGGGCTGCATTGGCCCGACTGAGCGGCGGCATCTCGTCGCATGCTTTCTTTGAGGCGTGGACCGACTGGGCCTTTCATTTCTGGCATTCACCCGGTCGGCAGTTGGAACTGGCCGAGCGCGCGCAGCAGAACGCCACCAAGCTTTTGTCGCTTGCCACGCGCCTTGATGCGGAAGGATTGCGGCCCTTTGTGCCCCGCCCCTATGATCATCGCTTTGATCATCCCGCATGGATGTCCCCGCCCTTTTTGTTCTGGCAGCAGGGCTTTTTGGCCATTCAGGATTGGTGGGATCACGCAACGGACCATTTGCGCGGCCTTCGGCCCGAAGATGCCGACCGGACCCGGTTCATGGTGCGGCAAGCGTTGGATACTGCGGCACCTTCGAACTTTCCCGCGCTGAACCCTGAGATCATCGAGGCGACCCTGACCAGTGGTGGCCGCAACCTGACCGATGGTGCTGCAAACGTCGTGCGGGACATGGTGAAGACCCTGACCCAAGCACATGATCCCGCCCCGGAAGGGTTCGCGATTGGGCAGGATCTGGCCTGCACGCCGGGGTCCGTGGTGTTTCGGAACGATCTGTTCGAACTGATCCAATATGCGCCGCTGACGGCGGATGTGCAGGCCGAGCCCATCTTGATCGTCCCGGCCTGGATCATGAAGTACTACATACTCGACCTGTCACCGCACAATTCGATGGTCAAATCCCTGGTCAGCCAGGGCTTCACGGTCTTTATGATTTCGTGGTGCAATCCAACGGCCGAACAGGCCCATCTGTCGCTAGAGGATTACCGCACGAAGGGGGTGATGGCGGCGCTGGATGCCGTCAGCCGGATCATCCCCGACCGCAAGATCCACGCCGTCGGCTATTGCCTTGGCGGCACGATGTTGGCGCTCGCGGCGGCGACGATGGCGCGCGACGGGGATGACCGTCTGGTCAGCATCACGCTGATGGCCGCGCAGGTCGATTTTGCCGAGGCAGGGGAGCTGCTGCTTTTTGTGGATGAAAGTCAGGTCGCCTTTCTTGAGGACATGATGTGGGATCAGGGCTATCTGGACCGTCCACAGATGGCGCGGACCTTTTCGACGATCCGTTCCGAAGACCTGATCTGGTCGCGCGCCGTGCGGCGATATTTTCTGGGTCACGAGGATTTGCCCACAGATATGGGCATCTGGGTGGCCGATACGACGCGGATGCCTGCGAAGATGCACGGGCAGTATCTGCGCGGTCTGTTCCTTGAAAACCGGCTGACGGCCGGGCGCTTTGCGGTCGAGGGCCGGGTGATCGCGTTGAAGGACATTTCTGCCCCCATGTTCGTGGTGGCTACCGAGACGGACCATATCGCGCCGTGGAAATCGGTCTACAAGACGCAGCTTTTCACGGACTGCGAGCTGACTTTCGTGCTGACGACCGGGGGGCACAACAGCGGGATCGTGAACGCGCCCGGCACCCCGCGCAGCAGTTTTCGCCGGTCTCATCGTCCTGCCGGGGCCTTGTATATTGGCCCGGACGACTGGTTTGCGACAGCGGAAATCCAGAGCGGATCATGGTGGCCGGCATGGCAAGACTGGTTGCAGCGCAAGAGCAGCGGCCATGTGTCCTTGCCCACGACCGGGGCACCGCAGGAGGGCCTTGCACCGCTGGGTGCCGCGCCGGGAACCTATGTGTTCCAGTCATGACAGGGCAGCCTTCGGCGGCGAAAGGCGGTCAGGGATGAACCCGTCTTGCCCGACGTTCCATGGGTTCGGCGGGGCGATCCGCGCGCGTTCGGGCCAGACCGACCTTGTCTGGTCATGTTCCCTGACAGCGCGGGCATCCACGAAAGGTATAGCAATCGATGACCCTCGCGGGTCGTCCATCCATGGCCGGGAAAAACCGCCCGCGCGCCGAGGTGTCGATGTCGATGCGGGCACGGGCAAGACCCATTGCCGGGGCCTGAACGCGGTGCCCTTGGCGGCGCGACTGGCGCGCGTTTGAGAGGTGGCTGATGTCTGACGCTGTCACGGACATTGCTTACTGGGCGCTTGATGGCGACAGTCTGGCGTCCCGCCTTGGGGCAGGGCTGGACGGACTGACCTCTGACAAGGCTGCTGCGCTGCTGGCTTGCGTGGGTCCCAACAGCGTGGAGGATGCGCCCCGGCTGACGGCGCTGCGTCTGCTGCTTCGGCAGTTTGAAAACCCGCTGGTCCTTATCCTTGCCACTGCGGCCGTCATCTCGATGGTGCTGCAGCAATGGGTGGATGCAGGGATCATCCTTGCCATCGTGCTGGGCAGTTCCCTGCTGAGTTTCTATCAGGAATATCGGGCATCGACGGCGGTCGAGGACCTGAAGAAACGCCTTGCCCTGAACGCGCGTGTTCTGCGGGACGGCAAGGAACGGGTGCTGCCGGTCACGCAGATCGTGCCGGGGGATGTGATCTTGCTGTCGGCGGGCAACCTGATCCCGGCGGATGGGATCGTGACCGCAGCGCAGGATTTTCTGGTCAGCGAGGCCAGTATGACGGGTGAGTCCTTTCCGGTCGAAAAGCGGACAGGGGTGATCGCGGCCGATGCGCCGCTTGCCGAGCGGACGAACACGGTTTTCCTTGGATCATCGGTGCGCAGCGGCACGGCAAGAGTTCTGGTGGTGAAGACAGGCCGCCGGACGGAATTCGGGGGCATTGCCGCGCGGCTGCATGCCCGCCAGACCGAGACCGATTTTGCGCGCGGTGTGCGCCAGTTCGGATTTCTGCTGATCCGGGTCATGGTGCTGATCGTGATCTTCGTGCTGTCGGTGAACCTGCTGCTGGCCCGTCCTGTGGTGGAGTCGCTGCTGTTCGCTGCCGCGCTGGCAGTGGGACTGTCGCCGGAGCTTCTGCCTGCGATCATAAGTGTCACTTTGTCCGCCGGTGCGCGGGCGATGGGCCGGCGCGGGGTGATCGTCCGGCGGCTGGATGCCATCGAGAACCTTGGCAGCATGACGGTGCTGTGCACCGACAAGACCGGCACCCTGACGGAAGGCACCATCGTGCTGAGCGAGGTTCTGGACGTGGCGGCCAGACCTTCGGATGCGGTGCGGCAGCTTGCCTATGTCAATGCGGCGCTGGAAACCGGGATCGAGAACCCGCTGGACGCGGCCATCATTGCCGCAGGTGCGACAGCAGGGCTGACGGTGGCAGGGCTGACCAAGATCGACGAAATCCCCTATGACTTCGTGCGTCGACGGCTGACCATCGTGGTGGCCGACCCTGCCGATCCCGGACATCATCTGATCGTCACCAAAGGGGCGTTTTCCAACGTTCTGGACAGCTGCGCGGCGTTCGAGCGCGACGGTGCCAATGTGCGGCTGGATCAGGCGGCGCGCGACGTCATGGAGGCCGTGTTCAAGGCCAAGGGCGAACAGGGCTTCCGGGTTCTTGGTCTGGCCACGCGCCGGGTTGCCGCCAAGCCGGACTATGACCGCGACGACGAGCGTGACATGGTGTTTCGCGGCTTCCTCGTCTTTCTTGATCCGCCAAAGCCCGAGGCGCGGGACACGATAGGAAGCCTTGCCAAGCTGGGCATCGCCATAAAGGTCATCAGCGGCGACAACCGCCATGTGACCGCGCATATGGCGCAGGTGGTCGGGCTGGACGCCACATCGATGCTGACGGGCGAGGATCTTGCCGGGATGCGGGACGAGGCGCTGTGGCACCTTGCACCGCGCACGGATTTGTTTGTCGAGATCGACCCGCAGCAGAAAGAGCGCATCGTCCGCGCCTTGCAACGCACTGGCCAGTCGGTCGGCTATCTGGGGGACGGCATCAACGACGCGCCCGCCCTGCACGCGGCAGATGTCGGCATTTCGGTTGCCGAAGCGGTCGATGTCGCCCGCGAAAGCGCCGACATCATCCTTCTCAGCCGCGATCTGGACGTTTTGCGACAGGGTGTCGAGGATGGCAGGCGTACCTTCGCCAATACGTTGAAATACATCTCGATCACGACCAGTGCGAATTTCGGCAACATGATCAGCATGGCGCTTGCGACGCCGCTGCTGCCTTTCTTGCCGCTGGCCGCCAAACAAATCCTGCTGAACAACTTCCTGTCTGACCTGCCGTCGCTGGCCATATCGAGCGACACTGTCGATTCCGAGCGCGTTTCAAGCCCGCAGCGCTGGAACATCAAGGAGATCAGGCGGTTCATGGTTGCGTTCGGCCTGATCAGCTCGGTCTTCGATCTGTTGACGTTCGGTGTCCTGCTTTATGGCTTCAAGGCTGGCGAGGAAGTGTTCCAGACGGCATGGTTCATGATCTCGTTGCTTACCGAATTGGCGGTGGTGCTGGTCCTGCGGACCCGCAAGCCCGCGTTTCGCAGCCGTCCCAGCCGATTGCTGCTATGGTCGACCCTTGCGGTTGCGACCGCCACCTTTGCGATCCCGTTCCTTGGCGGAGGCAGTGCGGTATTCGGCTTTGTGCCGCTGTCCGGCACGGAACTGGCCGCCGTCGTGGTGATCGTCGGGGGATATATCGCAGCCACAGAGATCGCGAAGTCATGGTTCTTTGGGCGCGCAGCGGTCAGCCCGCCGGTCCCTGCAATCCACGCGGAGGATTGACCATGATGCGGATCACCGAAGTCGGCATCCGTCGCGTCTTTCGCGTCAGCCTCTGGCTGAAGGGTCTGCACAGTTTGGTCGAAGTCCTTGGCGGATTGGCGCTGGTTTTCCTGAGCCATGAGGTGATCGTCAGGATTGCCACCGCATTGACGCGCGCCGAATTGGTGGAAGACCCCCGTGACCTTGTGGCGAAAGCGCTGCGCCAGGCGGCCGAAGGAGTCAGCGCCGACGCCCAGTCCTTCGCAGCCTGGTACCTGTTCAGCCACGGCATGATCAAGCTTGTGCTGGTCCTTGCCGTGCTGGCAAACCGGGTCTGGGCCTATCCCGTCTTCATCTTGGCGATGATCGGCTTCATCCTCTATCAGGTCTATCGGATGACGTTCGATGTCACCCCTGTTCTGGGGGTGATCACGGTCCTTGACCTGATCGTCCTGTTTCTGGCCTGGCACGAATACGGCTTGGTCGGTCGAGAACACAAATGCAGGCTGGACCGGTCCCTATGAACCGGCTGCGCGGGATGGGCAGGCAGCGCATCCCGAAATCCTGTGGGGTAAGGGGAGGCGACGGCCGTCCTGTTGTGGCGGGGCGATTGGCTTGTCGACATCTGCTCTGTTGGCTGCACAATTCCCATCACGTACTCTCTCGTGGGTGTGGTGACGACGATCGTCCCGCCCATGCGGGCGCCTTGGCGGAATAGACCCGGTGGAAAAGGCGCGACCGGTTGGCACATGGCCAAACCCCGAATGGCACGCGTTCCGGGCTGCGAGATTGACGGCAGGTGAAAGGTGCCCTGAGGCAGGCGGTTAAACCCGCGCTGCAGGGCGTTCCCGCCCTAATGCCGCCGCAGCGCCCGTCGGCCCAGCGCGCTGATCGAGACTGCGACAAGGATGATGGCCCCGACGAGAACCTGCCGGACGTAGCTGTCGACCTGCAGTTGGGTCAGCCCGTTATCCATCACGCCAAGGGTGACGACGCCTGCCACGGTCGCAAGGACATTCGGCTGCCCGTCACGGGTCACCGTCATGCCGAGGAAGACGGCGGCGATGGCGGTCAGCATCAGGCCGTCCCCCTGCACCGGATTGGCAGAGGCGACGCGCGAGGCGTACATGATCCCCGCCAAGGCCGCCCCGACGCCTGTGAAAGCAAAGGCCGACAGGCGCAGATAGGCGACGTTGACGCCTGCCAGTCGCGCCGCTTCGGCATTGCCGCCGATGGCGTAAAGCCTGCGACCATAGGTCGTGTGTTCCAGAACCACCCAGACAAGGAAGGTCACCGCTGCCGCAAGAAGTGTGAGGGCGGGCAGCAGCACGGGTTTGCCGTCCCAACTGCCGATGGGCAGGCCAAAGCGCGCGAAATCCGCGAAGCCCTGCGGGATGTCGCGGCCGAAGATGGTCTTGCCGCCGGACACCAGAAAGGCCGCGCCCGAAAACATGGTCAATGTCGCCAGTGTCGCGACGAAGGGCAGGATGCCGACGAGGCTGACCAACACCCCATTGGCCAGTCCGCCCAGAAGACCCACCGTCAGCGCCGCAGCCAATGCGACGGCCACCGGCAGGTCGTAGGTGAAGAGGACCGCCGCGACAACGCCAGAGAGCGAGGCCATGGCCCCCACCGACAGGTCGAAATCGCCCATCACCATGACCACCGTCATTGTGACGGCCACGACCACCAGCATCGAAAGCTGCTGGCTGATGTTGAGCCAGTTTCGCAGCGTCATGAAGGTGTCTGGCAGGGCGATCCAGAAGAACAGCACGATGGCCGCCATGCCGATCAGCGATCCGTAATGCCGCAGGAACGTCGCCATGGGTCAGTCTTCCTTTTGGTAGCAGGCCGACAGCAGCGCGGCCTCGGTCAGGCCGTCCGTGGGCAGGGTGCGCGTGATGCGGCCCGCGTTCAGGATGGCGATGCGATCGGCAAGGCCGATGAGTTCGGGCAGGTCCGACGAGACGACGATGACGGCGGTCCCCTTGGCCGCGCGTGCGCGGATCAGCGTGTAGATGTCGAACTTCGCGCCAACATCGACGCCGCGTGTGGGTTCATGCAGCAGGAGGACGGCGGGATCCCCCGCAAGGGCACGGGCGAAGAGGACCTTCTGCTGGTTGCCGCCCGAAAGTTCGGACACCGGCTGATCCGGTCCCGTCGCCTTGAGCCGGACGTCGCGGGCGAGGTCGCGCACAAGCCGCGCTGCCGCCCTGCGGCGGAAGAAGCCCCAGCGGGACAGGCGGGACAGGTGGGGCAGGGCCACCGTTTCGGCAAGCGCGCGACGCGGCATCACGCCTTCGGTCCGCCGTTCTGGCGGGACATAGGCCATGCCCTGTGCCCAGACCGCGGCCGGAGTGGCGGCCAGAGGATTGCCGCGAAGGTTCAACGCCCCGATCCGGGGCACGGCCCCCATCAGCGCGCGCAGCAGCGTACCGCGACCTGACCCGGAAAGGCCTGCGATGCCGAGGATTTCGCCTTCGTGCAGTGTCAGGTCGATTGGGCCTAGACCGGATGCGCGCAAGTCGCGGGCGGCAAGGACAGCAGGGCCCGCAGCCGATGTGCGGGCGGGGAAGAGGTCGGACAGGCTGCGACCGGTCATGTCGCGGATGATCTCGTCCCTGGTGGTTTCCGCGCGGGTGCGGGTGGCCACATATGCGCCGTCGCGCAGCACCGTGATGCGGTCGGCGAGCCGCATCACCTCGTCCATGCGGTGCGAGACGTAGAGGACTGCCGCACCGGCGGATTTGAGCGTTTCGATGGCCCGGAACAGGCGCGCGGATTCAGTTCCCGTCAGGGCGGCGGTCGGTTCATCCATGACATAGGCCCACGGGGCCACGCCGTCCTCAAGCAGGGTTGCTGCGATGCGGACGAGCATCTGGTCACCGGGGCCGAGCGATCCCATCCTTGCGCGGGCATCGATATGCGATGCCCCCAGCCGGTCCAGTGCCATCGCCGCAGCCCGTCGCAGCGCGGACCAGCGGACCAGACCCATGCGCTGGGGGTATGGGCGGGTGAGGTGCATGTTTTCGGCCACGCTGAGGGCGGGCACAACGTGCAGTTCCTGATGCAGGAAGCGAAAGCCCGCCGCCTTGGCGAGTGCCGGGGTGCCCAGACGTAGGGGGGCGCCGTCCAGCGTCACCTCGCCCCGGTCGGCGCTGTCCAGCCCGGCAAGGATACGGATCAGCGTGCTTTTGCCCGCGCCGTTTTCCCCCATCAGGGCATGGACTTCGCCGCCGCGCAGGGACAGGGCGGCGCCGTCCAGCGCCCGCGCCGGACCGAAGGACTTCACAAGGCCCGAAAGGCGGAGTTCCGGCATGGCGGGATGCATTGGGGCGGCCAAAGCCGCCCCGTCTGCCTTCATTCCTTGGCGTTGGCGCTGGTAACCAGCTTGGTGGGCACGTAGATCACATTGGCCTTCAGCGTTTCGCCGCCCAGCACGCGGGCGACGGTGTCGGCGGTGGTGGTGCCGATGCCTGCGAAATCCTGTGCGACGGTGGCTTCGAAGTTCCCGCCCGCCGCAATCGCCTCGCGCGCCTGCGGGTTTGCGTCGATGCCGGTGATGACGATGCCTTCGCCCTGCCGTCCTGCCGCCTCGATTGCCTGCAGCGCGCCGAGGGCGGGCTGATCCCATGCTGCCCAGACGGCCTTGATGCTGCCCGGTTCGGGATTGGCGGCGAGGATCGCCTCCATCTTGGCGCGGCTGTCGGCGATGCCGCCGTCCGAGACATCGGGGGTCACGCGGTCAAGCACGGTGATGTCAGGATGGTTCTTGAAGACGGCGTCCGCGATGGCACCGCGCACCTGCACGGGCGGGAAGGCGTCGAAGACGAACATGACGACATTGCCCGCACCGCCGATGCGGTTGGCGACATAGACCGAGGTTTCGGCCGCCATGGCATATCCGTTCGAGGTGATGTTGGCCTTGATGCGCGGGTCCGCCCCGGCATCCATGCCGAAGACGGGAATGTTCGCCGCCGCCGCCGCGTCAAGCCCGGCACCCACCTGCGCCGGATCGACGTTCAGGACAATCGCATCGACGCCTTGGGTCGACAGGTCCTCCATCCGGCTGATGACGGCGGCGACGTCGCCCGCCGTGTCGATCACGTTCACTTCCCATCCCAGTTCTGCGGCCCGGGCCTGAAAGGCCTCGACATAGAACTGCGTGCCGGGCTGCGACAGGTAGGGCGTGATCACCGCCACCTTCTCGCCCGCCGCGAAGGCGGTGCTGCCCAGAGTTGCAAAGGCTGTGGCAAGCGTCAGCCCCGCGAGTCCGCGCGCCATGCCGCGCCGTGTGATTTCGGTCATTCCAGTCCCTCCCCATAGGTTTCTCGACCTTGCGGTGGAATGATTGTCAGGCCAGTCTTGCCGCGTCCAGAGGTTTTCGGCGCGCGACGGGACGTGCTGCACAAGGGGGAAACGTGTCGGCTTCGCATCTGATCGGCATCGATATCGGCACCACATCGGTCAAGGCGGTGATGATCGACCTGTCGGGGCGTCGCGTCGCGGAATTCGCGTCCGCCTATCCCACACACAGGCCCGGCCCCGGATGGGTGGAGCAGGACCCGGAGGATTGGCTGCGGCTGGTCCGCGCGGCGCTTGCGAGGTTCTCGGCCCATGGAGATGCGGCGGCGCTGTGTCTGACATCGCAGGTCAACACCCATGTCTTCGCCGACCGCAATCTGGACGTGCTGCATCCCGCGATCGTCTGGCAGGACGGGCGGGCCGCCGAGGCGGGGGCGGCGCTGGATCGCGGCGTGGGGTTCGAGGAAAAGATTGCTTGGCTGGGTGCCCCGATCCCGGTCGACGCGAGCCATGCCCTGTCGCGCATGGCATGGATGCGCGACGCGCGGCCCGATGTCTGGGCGCGCACCGCCCATGTGCTGCTGCCCCGTGACTGGGTGCTGGCGCGGCTTACCGGGGCGCTGGTGACGGACCCGATTTCATCGGTGGGGCTGGTGACGCCGGGATTTACCTATGCCGATCCGCTGATCGCGCGGCTAGAGGGGGCGGCGCAGCGTCTGGTCCCGCTGGCCGATCCCTTTGCCGTGGTGGGTCATATGGGCGGGGACGGGCCCTTTGCCGGGGTGCCTGTGGTGCTGGGCGTGATGGATGCTTGGGCCAGCCTGTTCGGGCTGGGCGTGGCGCAGGATGGCGAGGGGTTCTATCTGTCCGGCACGTCCGACGTGCTGGGCATCATGTCCGGCGATCTGTTCCCGCAGACGGGCATCGTGACCTTTCCGGACTGGCGCGGACTTCGGCTGCACGCCGCGCCGACCCAGTCGGGGGGGGCCTCGCTTGACTGGGCGGCGCGTTTGCTGGGGCGTCCGGTGGACGACGTGGCGGGACTGGCGCGGGTCCTTGGCGATGATGCCCCCCTTTTTCTGCCGCATCTGCAGGGCGAGCGCGCCCCGATTTGGGATGCGGCCTCGCGCGGCGGGTTTGCGGGGTTGACCGCACTGCATGGTCCGGCGGAGATGGCGGCCGCCATTCTGGAAGGCGTGGCCTTTTCCGCACGGCTTGCCTTTGAGGTGCTGGAACGGTCGGCCGGTCGGGTGCCTGCGGTTCTGCGAGCCGGAGGCGGTGGGTTCGCGTCGGATGACTGGGCGCAACTGCGCGCCGATGTGCTGGGCCGGCCCGTGGTTCGGGTCGCGGGGCGGGATCCCGGTGCCTTGGGTGCCGCAGTCATGGCCGGTGTCGGGACGGGCACTCTTTCTGATCTTGAGGCAGCGGCCCGGTCTCTGGTCAAGGTAGATCGGACCTTCACGCCGCGGGCAGAGGCGGTGCGCCGTGCGGACCTGCGCTTTGCGATCTGGCGCGACCTTTATGGTGCGTTGAAGCCGATCAACCACGCGCTTGGCGCCCTGCACTGATCGGACCGGCGGCGGCGGGTCTGCGTTCTGGTGAACCGGATCGTGCTGTTCCGTTGCAGGCGCATCGTCGCGCCGCTGCGAAGCGACAAGGCGGTCGGGAACACCATCCTCTTTGACGACAGCGGCGCATGGGGCGGTGCCATCGGGGCCTGATCCGGGCGCGGCATCGTAACGGAAGGGTCACGCTGACGCGGGGCGCTTTGCCATTGGCGCAGAAAGCGCTTTCGGTGCGGCGAGCCGGGGCTTAGACTTTCGCGCGTAACAGTATCAGTGGAGAGCCAGATGGAGTCAGGATCTGAAGCCACACGCAGCGTCGCCGCGGGTGGCGTGGCGGTTCTGGGGGGTGATGCCATCTGGCCCGTGGCGCGGATCCTGCGATCGGGCGGTGTTCCGGTTCTGGATGGCGAACCTGCGCCCAAGCAGGTGGAGCCGGGACTGGCGGCGCGCTACGGGTTCGGCGCTGGCTCTGTCCGGGCAGGTGCGCTGGGGCATCCGCGGCTGATCGCGCAACTGCTGGCGCGGGCCGTCGATGGGGATAGGGCCGGATCGGGCGGGTTTGTCTGGACAGATACCGACGGCAGGCCCCGCGATGCGCTGCGCGCTGATGTCGAACCTGCGGCTGAAACTGCCACAGAGGTAGAGGCCAACCACCACGCGCATCTGGCGGCGGTCCGCGCCGTGATCGCCCAGTCGGAGGTGGTGGTGCTGCCCCTGCGCGAGGTGGCGCTGGTCGAGGATGCGACGGGAACCCTGTTTCCCGAACCCGTGGCGGGCCTGCAACCGCCGAAGGCGGCCAAGGTGAAGGCGGCAGCCCGGAAAGCGGGCGTGATGGACCGGGCAATGGACGAGATCGTCGCGCTGGTGGCACGGATGCGGCCGGGGGCGAAGATCCGGCTTGTGGTGGTCGAGGGGGCGGCAACGGCAGCCCCCCTGCGCGCCTTTGCCGCCGCATGCGCGGCGCGGATCGACGGGGTCCTGTACCATCCGCTGGTGGATGAACTTCTGCTGCGGGCGCGCGACGAAGGCGAAGCCGGGCGTTATGCGGCCGCGCTGGGGCGGGTGATCGGGGCGCTGGACCCGGTTGATGCCTTGGTGTCTGCGGCACCCGCGCCCATGGCCCAGACAGACGAGGCATCGGCCCGGGCAAAGGAAAGGGGCAAGGACAAGGACGACGTTCGCGATGCCCGCGATCGGCGCGCGCGCAAAGAGGCGCGGGCGCGGCGCAGGGGGCGTGCTGGGGCAGAGGCCCGGGTCGTCTGCGAGGATGAACTGCTGGAGGCGTTTTCGTGATCCGTCTCTGTATCATCGGCAATTCGCACATGGCGGCCTACAAACTGGGTTGGGATGCACTCGTCGCTGCGGGCGATCCTGCCACGCGCGCGGTGATGCCGGTCTTCTTTGGTGCGCCGCGCGACGGCATCCGTCAGGTCAAGGAAGCGGCGGGTCGGATCGTCCCCCTGCGCAAGGACATCGCGGAAGGTTTTGAACGAACCTCAGGCGGGCAGCGCGAGATTGTCTTGGCCGACTATGATGCCGTGTTGCTGCTGGGCCTTGGGGTCAGCGTCAAGCGCATCCTGCGGCTGTATAAGACGCATGTTTGGCATGGGCTGGCCCCTGATCCGGCGCGGGTGATGCTGCCCACGCGCTTTGTGCGGGAGTTTCTGGCCGAACGCTATGGCAGCACGCTGATGGGTGAAACGGCCGACAAGGTGCGGCAGGGCCGCGAGATGCCGATCCTTGCCGTGGCCGGGCCGTTCTGGGCGTCCTGGGCGCGCGAGGACAGCGGCGACAAGCCGGATTACGGCTGGGACGCGGCCATCCGCGCGGGCGATGCAGAGCGGCTGGGGCAGATGTTCCACGAGACGGTGTCGGCCGGACTTTCGGGGCGGGCGAGCTATGTCCCGCAGGATGCGGAAACGGTCGAACATGGCATCCTGACCCGTGCCGCGTTCAACAAGGATGCCTCGCGGCTGATTTCGGGCGAAGGCGGCGGCACGGATGCCGCGCATATGAACGGCGCTTTCGGCGCGGCGATGTGGCCGCGCATCGCTTTGGCGCTAAGGGAATTGCGTCCGGCGGTGGCGGCATGACGGGCCAGCCGCGCACCCGGTGCCATGGTTGAACGGTCAGGGGTTACCTTCGAATGTCACGATCCTCTCCCTATATGAACCTTGGGGCACGGGCCTATTGGCGCACCGGTCTGGCCGAGACGGATTATCCGCCCCCGGACATCTTTCGTCCGAAATGGGCCTTGCACAAAGGCGACCGGATCGTCACCGCCGGGTCCTGTTTCGCCCAGCATGTTGGGCGGGCGCTGCGGCGCAACGGGTTCAACGTGCTGGATGCCGAACCTCGCCCTGCGGGCATCCCGGCCGAGGCCGAGACGGCGCATGGATACGGGATGTATTCGGCGCGTTATGGCAACATCTACACCACGCGGCAGTTGCGGCAATTGCTGGACGAGGCGTGGGAGGGCGCGCCCGACTTCGATGCCGTCTGGGAGAGGGCGGGTCGGTTTCATGATGCGTTGCGACCCAATGTCGATCCCGAGGGTTTGGTGGATGGGGCGGCGGTGATGGCCGCGCGGGCCCAGCATCTGGCGAAGGTGCGCGCGGTGTTTTCGCAGGCGGATGTGTTCATCTTTACGCTTGGTCTGACAGAGGCGTGGATGCACAAGCCGTCGGGACAGGTCTATCCGACCGCGCCGGGGACCGTGGCGGGTGCCTATGACGCGGCGATCCACGGCTTTGTGAACTTCCGTCTGGCCGAGGTGCGCGCGGACCTACTGGCGGCGCTGGGGCGGCTAAAGCGGCTGAACCCTGACCTGCGGGTGCTGCTGACCGTGTCGCCGGTCCCCCTGACGGCGACGGCGTCGGGCCAGCACGTCCTGTCGGCGACGAGCTATTCGAAATCGGTGCTGCGCGCCTGTGCGGGGGAATTGCAGGCGGATTGCCCTGAGGTGGATTACTTCCCGTCCTATGAGATCGTCACCTCGACCCGGGCCGGAGCGTCCTTTTTCGAGCCGAATTTCCGGTCGGTGACCGAGGCGGGCGTGGCAAGGGTCATGTCGGTCTTCACGCGCGCGCATCTGGGCGATGCGGCGGACCCGGCCCCCGGGCCAGAGCGCGAAAAGCGCCGCGAGGGGCGGGCCGAGAAGGAGGCGCGGCGCGAGGAACGGCGCGAAAAGCGCCGGGCGGGCAAGGGGGGCTGACGGGCCGGGATGGACGGGGCGCAGGAACATCCGAAACCGGCGACGGGTGCAACGGCGGTGGTGCTGCGGCGGCGGATCGGGGCGGCCGGGGGTTTGCCCGGCGGTCCCGGTAAGGCTGCCGCAGACGCCATGCGCGCACAGGGTGGTTGCTGCGTCTCGTGGCGCGGGCCCTCTGGTCGCCGGGGGGGTAGTGCACGTCCGCAGGTCATCCCCGACGTGATCGCCATAAGCGGCAATCTGGCCCCGGATTTCTGCCTTACCGTCCGGCACGAAGGGGGGGCGAGCCATTGATGCGGGCTGCGGAAGGGGAGTTTCGGTGATGGATCGGCAAGGACTAATGGACGCGACGCGCGCGCCATCCCCCGCCGGAGGATGGTCGTCGGCCATCCGGTCGCTGTCCGATGCGGTGGTCGTCACCACGCCCTCGCAAGAGATGATCCAGCCGATGGGCGTGTTCGATGGGCAGGGGCGCTATGTCCATGAGGCGGTGCTCTGGCGCGGGCGCCCGCTGATGGTGGAGCCGGAGGACCGGCCCGATGGGCTGGACCATCTGCCGGGGCGCTGGATCTGGGGTGGTGTGCTGCTGAACCATTTCGGGCATTTCATGACCGAAAGCATCGGCAGGCTTTGGGCACTCGATGCCGTAAAGGGCAAGGTCGACGGACTGGTCTTCGTGTCAAAGCGCGAGGGTCAGGAGGAGGACGCGGTCGTGGACCTGCGGGGCTTCCACCAGCTGTTCTTTGAACTGGCCAAGGTGGATGTGCCGATCCGCATCCTGACGCGCCCGACCCGGATCGACCTGCTGGAAGTGCCGGGACAGGGCTTCGGCATCGGGCCGATGGCGGCGGGGACAGAGGCGTTCCGCCGCTTCATGTCGGACCGGTTCGCGCGCGACATCGCACCGTCTGGCGGGGAACGTCTATACGTGTCGCGGTCTGGGCTAAGCGCGCAGAAGGGCGGCATCCTGCGGGAAGACAGGCTGGAAGCGCTGCTGGCGGCGGAAGGGTATGAGATCTTCCATCCCCAGCACCATCCGATGAAGGACCAGATCGCCCGCTACAAGGGCGCGCGGCGGATCGTGGCGCTGGATGGATCGGCGCTGCATTTGGTGGCGATGACGGGCATGCGGGATCAGCGCGTGGCGATGATCAAGCGGCGGGACAGCCACGCCTCGGACAGCATCACGGTGCATCTGCGGTCGTTCTTGGGGCTGGAGCCCGATGTGATCGACGTGATCCGGCAGGACTGGATCCGGTCAGACCGCAAGCGGGCGGACCGGTTCTCCATCGGCGAGCTGGATTTCGCGGCGCTGGGGCTGGAACTGGCACAGGCGGGCTATGTGGACGGGGCGGCGGATTGGTCCGCCCTGACCGAGGCAGAGGTCGGCGATGCGATCCGCGCGGTCGAGGGGACGTTGAGGCGGCGGAAGCTGACCTTCTCGCCACTTCCGCGCCGCAAGCATCGGCGCAGGGCCGAAGCGGCCGGACGCGAGGCCCTGCCCGCCGCCGCGCCGGACGGGGTGGATGACGGGGTCGCCCCCATCACCCGCCGTGAGCGACGCCTGCTGAACCAGCGCCGGATAAAGGCCGAACAGCAGGGCTGACCGACCGGCGGCATCCGCCTTGCAGGCAGCGCGCGATCTGGGCTTCGTTTTCATGGCCGATGTGGGGCACCAGCGTGGCGGGGGACGTTGCGTAGGCTGGCGAGGGCGAGGAAGTCTTCTCGCCACCGGATGTCCCTGTCGTTCCGCCCTATCTGCGTCCCGTGCGGCCACGTCCTGCGCGTCTTGCGCGGCCGAGGGAAGGCTGCAGGGTCGTCAGTGCGCGCGCAGCAGGACGGGACGACCCTCGACCTCGGCCAGAAGGCGGGTTTCGGGCCAGAGGCGGAAGAAGACGCAGGGAGATTGCATCAGGACCGTAGGGGTGCCGTCGCGGTCGATCAGCCGCGAGGAGGAGAGGGCGAACCAGCCGGTTCCGGTGGCGGTTTGGACTTGCGTGGGGCGCAGGCCCATCTCGGCCAGTTGAAGGGCGCCGAGGGTGGCGCAGGCCATCGTTTCGATATCGACAAGCCGCTGGGTGGCGACATCCCAGAGGGAATCGCCGATCGCAAGATCCTCGACGCGGCACAGCTCGTCCGGGGCGGCACCGATGCGGATCATCAGGCCTTGGGAGAGCATGGTCACTTCGGGCGCCGTGCGCAGGTCGAAGGGGGTGGAGTTGGCAAGGGTGGGGGTGGAGAGGAGGCCCATTCAGCAGCCCTCCGATCCGATGGGGTGGACGGGGCCACCTGACGGGAGTTCCTTGACGGGACGGATGTCGCGCAGGGCGACCCCGGAAAACACAACACTCATAACACACCCCGGCAGCTGGGCCATTACACCTTGTGTCGGGCCGGAAACCCCCATCTCCGGCCATTCCGGACGCCGTGCCGCAGGTGCGGGTCGGGACCGGATCGACATAGTGAACATAACACTAATCGGCGTTGCCCGACAATCGACTCGAATCCGAACGATGACCGCCCGATTGTTGCCGAGATCCGGGAAACAATCGCTGGTGCGTGTCCATTCCCGACGGTCCGCTGCGGATTGGGGCATGGGCGAGGAGGCTTAGGAATTGTTAACGACGTGGGTGCCTAACTGGTCAGGCGGCGATTCGAGAGTGTGATTCCCTTTCTTTTGGCTGGTTGGCGGCGCGGCTTTCGGCAGTCGGGCCGGGGGGCCGTTCCGGGGCCGCTGCGCGGCAAGGCGCGGTCGGATGGGGGCTGCTGACGCGGTAGGCAACGCGGCCTTTCGATGCACAGCAAAGCAGCAGGAGAATCTTTTTTGACCGACAGGTAAATTCGGGTAACGCTGGGGCACGCGACAAATTCCGCGCGGGGCCTAGGCTCGCGACGGAAATACGACGGGGAGTGGCATGCTGGACCTGCTGGTGAGGGCGGGGCGTCTTCCGGATGGGAAGGCCCCGGTCGACGTTGCTGTAAAGGACGGTCGGATCGTCGAGATCGCCCCCCGCATCGAGGCGCAGGCGGGGCGCGTGATCGAGGCGGGCGGACGATTGCTGGCACCGCCCTTTGCGGACCCGCATTTCCACATGGATGCGACATTGAGCCTTGGCCTGCCGCGGCTGAACCGGTCGGGGACGCTGTTAGAGGGGATCGCGCTGTGGGGGGAGTTGAAGCCCCTGCTGACGGTCGAGGCGGTGATGGAACGCGCGCTGCGCTATTGCGATTTGGCGGTGTCGCAGGGGCTTCTGTCGATCCGGACGCATGTGGATGTCTGTGATGACCGGCTGACGGCGGTCGAGGCGCTGCTGGAGGTGAAGCGCGCGGTTGCGGGGTATATCGACCTGCAACTGGTGGCCTTTCCCCAGGACGGGCTCTACCGCGACCCGACGGCGCATCGAAACCTGATCCGGGCGCTGGATATGGGTGTGGATGTGGTGGGCGGCATCCCGCATTTCGAACGCACGATGCAGGCGGGGGCAGAGTCGGTGCGCGCGCTGTGCGAGATCGCGGCAGAGCGCGGGCTGCCCGTTGATCTGCATTGCGACGAGAGCGACGATCCGATGAGCCGCCATATCGAGACCTTGGCGGCCGAGACGGTGCGGCTGGGTCTGCAGGGGCGGGTGGTGGGCAGTCACTGCACGTCGATGCATTCGATGGACAATTACTATGCGTCCAAGCTGATCCCGCTGATCGCGGAGGCCCAGGTTCATATCGTGCCCAATCCGCTGATCAACATCACGCTGCAAGGGCGGTCGGACACTTACCCCAAGCGGCGGGGCATGACGCGGGTGCCGGAATTGCGCGCGGCGGGGGTGAATGTGGCCTTCGGGCAGGATTGCACGATGGACCCGTGGTATCCGCTGGGATCGGCGGACATGCTGGAGGTGGCGCATATGGGGATACATGCCGCGCCCATGACCTCGCGCGAGGCGATGGGGTGGGCGTTTACCTCTGTCACGGTGAACGGGCATCTGGCGATGGGTCTGCCGGACCCGACGCTGCGGGTGGGCGGGCCTGCGACGATGGTCGTCCTGCAGGCACGTGATCCGATTGAGGCGGTGCGGATGAAGGCCACGCGGCTTGCCGTGATCCGGCAGGGGCGCGTGCTGGCCGAGACCGCGCCGAGGATGGCGCGGCTTGATCTGCCGGGGCGGCCTGCGGTGCTGGACCCGGCGGAGTACGCGCCGATTGCGGAAGACTGACAACCAAGACCAACCAAACGGGGAGTGCTGCGATGACTTTTTCGACGACACGACGGACGCTGCTGATGGGGGCTGCCGCCACTTTGGCGCTGCCCGCCTATATTCGCCGGGTGAATGCCCAGACGGCGATCAAGGTGGCGGGGGTGCATGCCTCGCCTGTCGAAAACGCTTGGAATTCGCGCATCCATGCCGCGATGCAGGCGGCGGCGGCGGATGGGCTGATCGAGTACGAGTTTTCGGAAGGTGTGGCCGCGACCGACTATCCGCGCGCGATGCGGGAATATGCCGAGGGCGGTGCCAAGCTGATCTGGGGCGAAAGCTATGCCGTGGAGGCCGAGGCCCGCGCGGTGGCGGCGGATTATCCCGAGACGGCCTTCCTGATGGGGTCGTCGGGCGGGCCGGAGGGCGACAATTTCGGCGTCTTTGGCACGCGCAACCATGAGGCGGCCTATCTGGCGGGGATGCTGGCGGGCAAGATGTCGAAGACGGGGACCTTCGGGTCGGTCGGCGGCTATCCGATCCCGGAAGTGAACCTGCTGATCAACGCCTTCCGCATGGGCGTGACGGAAGTGAACCCGGAGGCCAAGTTCCTGAACGGCTTCATCGGGGCGTGGTTCGATCCGGCCAAGGCCAAGGAAGCGGCGGTGGCGCAGATTGACGGCGGGGCGGATATCCTGTTTGGCGAACGGATCGGGACGGCGGATGGGGCGGCCGAGCGGGGCGTGAAGGCCATCGGGTCGCTGATCGACTATACGCCGCGCTATCCGGGGACGGTGTTCGCCAATGCGATCTGGAACTACCGTCCGACCATCGACGCCATCGTGGCGGATGTGGTGGCGGGCAAGCCGGTGGGCCGCGACTATACCGAGTATTCCTTCATGAAATACGGCGGCAACGAGTTGATCTACGTGGCCGAGGAAGTGCCCGCCGATGCCATCCCCGCGATGGAAGAGAAGAAGGCCGCCATCGCGGCGGGAACCTTCGAGGTGCCGATCGACGCGAACGAGCCTGCGTAAGTCTTGCAGGACGCGACGTCTCTGGCTGGTGCCATCGCCTCGGGTGCGGTTACCGCATCCGGGGT
>JBDKFE010000086.1:0-50043 GCA_039798885.1 Pseudomonadota bacterium
GGTGCCGCGATCACCGCCCTGCGCTTCCTCGGCCATGACGAGGCCGCCTGCGAAGCCGCCGTCACCCGCGCCGAATGGCCCGCCCGGATGCAGCGCCTGCGGCACGGCCCGCTGGTGGACAGCGCGCCCAAGGTGGAACTCTGGCTCGACGGCGGCCACAACCCGGCAGGGGGCGAAGCCGTGGCCGCGACACTGGCCCGCATGCCCGCGCGCGAGACGCATTTGATCTGCGGGATGCTGAACACCAAGGACGTCACGGGTTACATGCGCCCGCTCGCCCCGCAGGTGACGCGGCTGCACGCCGTGTCGATCCCTGGCGAGAAGAACACCCTCCCCGCCGAAACCACCCGCGACGCCGCGCGCAGCGCCGGGATCGACGCGACGACCGCCGCCAGCGTGGCCGAGGCCCTTGCGACCATCGCGGCCACCTCACCCGAAGCCCGGGTCCTGATCTGCGGGTCACTCTATCTGGCGGGGTCGATCCTGCGCGAAAACGGCTAGGGGGAAAATCCTTCTGCGAAGGATTTTCGGCCCGATTGTTCTGCGAACAATCGACCCAATTCCAGCCGTCCCCCCGATCCTTCGCAGAAGGATCGCACCCAAGATTTTTCGCAGAAAAATCTTGCCCCTACACCCCGTACCGCGCCATGAACATCGCCACTGCCCCCTCTACCACCCGCGCCACGTCGCGGCTGGTGCCAGAGCCGAGGCCAAAGGTCACCCGGTCGTGCAGGTCCGCCTTGCAAAGCTGCGCGAACTGATCCGCGGCAAGGTCAAGGTCGTCGATCCGCAAATCCCCGCCCGCCACCGCCTTGGCCAGATAGCGCGTCAGCCGCTCGCGGATCAGCTTTGGCCCGCTGTCGTAGAAGGCCGCGCCCAGTGCGGGGAAACGGTCGCTTTCGGCCACGCACATGCGGAACATCTTCTGCCCGAAATCCGACTGGGCAAAGGCCACGATCCGCGCGCCCGCCAGACGCAGCGTCTCGGCCACGTCGGCGTCGTCGTCGATCATCGCCTCGGCCTCGTCCGCCGCGCGCAGGCATTCGGCGCGGGCGACTTCCATGAACAGCAGGCGCTTGTCGGGGAAATAGCTGTAGAGCGTCGCCTTGCTGACGCCTGCCGCCCGCGCGATATCGTCGACCGAGGCACCCTCGAACCCGTCGCGCAGAAAGATGTCGCGCGCGCCTGCCAGCACCTGATCGAACTTGCGCCCGCGCCGGATCGTCTGGCTTTCGTCACCCATGGCACCCGCCTTCCTGCGGTCTGCGACCATAAGGGGCGCTGCGGCGGGGGTCAAACCCGCTTGCGCGCGGTGACAGGACCGCCGCCCTGCGCCGCGATGCGGGCGATGGCGGCCGAAAGCCCCTCGAACCGCACATCCATGCTGTGCCCGTTCGCGTGCAGGATCAGGTCAGGCCCCTCCACCAGCGCGACATGGCCCTTCCAGAAGATCAGGTCCCCCCGGTCCAGCGCGGCACCCTCCGCCACTTGCACCCCCAGCGCGGCTTGCAGGTCGCTGTCGCCGGGGCAAGCCCGCCCGCAACCCGTCAGCGCCGCCTGAACCAGACCCGAACAGTCGATCCCGTCGCGGCTGTTCCCCCCCCACAGATAGGGCGTGCCAACGAACAACTCGGCCACCGCCACCGGATCGCGGAACCAATCCCCCAGCCGCCGCAGATGCATCGCGGGGACGAAACCGCCCGCCACCCGCGCCCATTTCGCATCCGCCTCTGCCACCGCCAGCCGCGCGCCGAAGGGCAGGGCCGCGATGGCCCGCGCCTGCACGCGCGGCGCGGGGTACAGATGCGTTCCCGCCGCCGCGACCCAATGCGTCGCCGCGACCTCTGGCCCCACGGCCCCTGCCGCCAGCCAGCCGCAATAGCCATCCTTGCCCATCTGCACGAAGGCATGGCCCCCGCGCCACTCCACCACGACCAGCGGCTCGCCCAGCATCACCTGCCGGTCCCGCGCGCCGCCCGGCTGCGCCTCCAGATCGGCCAGCGGCACCGCCACCGCCCCCTGTTCCCCCGCGACGAACTCTGCCTCCACCTGCCCGCGCAGACACTCCAGCGCATGGCGGCCCGAAAAGGGGGTCAGCCGACGATCAAGCGCAGCAGGGGCCATCTACATCCCCAGCATGGCAGGCAGGCCCAGCAGCAGCGCCCGCGCCCCCTGCCCGACCGCGCCTTTGGGACGCCCCGGTGCCTCGGTCGGGGTGTGTCCATAGATGTCGAAATGCACATAGCGCGGATGGTCGGCAAAGCGCCGCAGGAACAGCGCCGCCGTGATCGACCCCGCAAAGCCAAAGCCCGGCGCGTTGTCCAGATCGGCAATCCCCGGTTCGATCACCGATTCATAAGCGTCATGGAACGGCAGCCGCCAGACCGGATCGGCCCCGGCCACCGCCCCTGCCTCCAACGCCGCCGCCACGGCGGCATCGTCGGTGTAATAGGGTGCAAGGTCCGGCCCCACCGCCACCCGCGCCGCCCCCGTCAGCGTCGCCATCGACACGAGCAGATCGCAAGGCTCCTCTCCCGCCCAAGACAGCGCATCGCCTAGGATCAGCCGCCCTTCGGCATCGGTGTCATTCACCTCTACGGTCAGGCCCTTGCGGCTGGTCAGGATGTCCTTGGGCTTCAGCGCATTGCCCGCCACCACATTCTCTACCGCAGGCACGATCACCCGCAGCCGCAGGGGCAGACGCAAGTCCATGATCATCTGGGCAAGGCCCATGACCGTCGCCGCCCCGCCCATGTCCTTTTTCATCAGGTTCATGCCGTTCGACGGCTTGAGGTTCAGCCCCCCGGTATCGAAGCACACCCCCTTGCCCACCAGCGTCAGCGCAGGCCCCGCCGTTCCCCAGCGCATTTCCATGATGCGCGGCGCGCGCGGACTGGCGCGGCCCACGGCATGGACCATGGGGAAACCCTGCGCCAGAAGGTCATCCCCCCGCACCACCGACGCCTGCGCCCCGGACCGCGCGGCCAGCGCCATGAAGGCCGACTCAAGTTCCGCAGGCCCCATATCCTGCGCGGGCGTGTTGATCAGGTCGCGCGTCAGGAACTCGCCCCGCGCCATGGCCAGCAAGAGCGTTGCATCCACCCCCTCGGGGCAGACCGGCAAGGCGGGCAGCTTGTCCTTGCCCGCCTTGTAGCGGGTAAATCGGTATTGCGTCAGCAACCAGCCCAGCGCCACTTCGGACCGTTCGGCCAGCGACAGGTCGCCTTCCAACCGCCACGCCCCGCCGGGAAGCCCCGCCACCGCCTTCAGCATCCCAAAGCGCTGCCGCCGCCGCGCCTTGGCGGTGCCGTATCCGGCCACAGCCCCCGCCACGGCGCCATCCGACCCCGGCAGCAGGCGCAGCTCGCCCAGATCGGCCTTGAACCCCGTCGCCTCTAGCCAGCCGCCTGCCGCGCCCAGCCGGGTCTTCAACGCCTCCAACCCATCGGGCGTCACCACATGCAGCGGCAGCGTCCGGGCCCCCGCATCGGCGAAGGCGGGCGTCAGATAGGGCAGGTCATCGGTCATGGCAGGCATCCGTCTGGGGCAAATCCTGCCCCGACCCTACAGCCCCGCGCGGCCCCCGCAAGGGCCCCAGATTCGGGTACGCCTCAGTCGCGGACCAGCGACTGTTCCGCCACACGCAGCAGCCGCGCCCAGACCGCCGAGAAGGCCGTCGTATCGCCCAGCGCCAGCACCGCCCGCGCATCGGCGGCGACCTGCGCCAGACTGACCAGCCCAACCCCCGCCGCCATCGTCTGCATCCGCTTCAACCCGCGCGGCAGCGTCCCCAATTCGTGCCGGTCCACCTGCGCCGACATCACCGTCACCGACAGGGCCAGTTCGCCCACCGCCCGCGACACGAGCTTTGCCCCCGGATCGGGGCCAAGCCGGTCAAAGATCGCAAGGATCGCGCCCTCATCCTCATCCACCCGCTCTTGCGGGCGCAGATGCACCACACTGGCCATGCCTTCCCCCAAAACCCGTCACACCCGCGACAGAGCATGTTCCGTGCCACTGAACGAAAGGTTGCTGCCGTCAGAATTAAACACTCGAATTTTACAATACTTCGCCCTAGTAAGGCCCCGTCGACCACCAAAGGATGCCCGATGCAGCAGGCCCGGCCCCTTCCCGCCTATCTGATCAGCCGCTTCCATGGCTGGCGGGCAACCACCTATCAGGACAACAAAGCCTGGTACCGCCGTCTGGCCGAAAGCGGCCAGCACCCGCGCGCCATGGTCATCTCCTGCTGCGACAGCCGCGTGCATGTGACGTCGATCTTCGGCGCGGACGAGGGGGAGTTCTTCATCCACCGCAACATCGCCAACCTCGTCCCGCCCTATAACCCGGACGGCGAATATCACGGCACCTCGGCGGCGGTGGAATATGCCGTCTCTTCGCTGGGCGTGGCGCATATCGTCGTGCTGGGCCATTCCAACTGCGGCGGCGTGAAGGGCTGCCATGACATGTGTTCGGGCCATGCGCCCGCGCTTTTGGAGAAATCCTCCTTCGTTGGCCGCTGGATGGACATCCTCCGTCCCGGCTTTGACAAGGTAAAGGCCGAAGGCCATGCCGATGACCTGCATGCGCTGGAAAAGCAGGCCGTGCTGACCAGCCTTGAAAACCTGATGACCTTCCCCTTCGTGCGCGCCGCGGTAGAGGATGACCGCCTGACGCTGCACGGGTTGTGGACCAACACGGGCGAGGGTGGCTTGGAACAGTTCGACCCCGCGCGGGGCGGGTTCTTCCCGGTCTGAACCCTAGACCTCGAACCGCGTCGCGCCCCGGCGCTTTTCGTCGACAGGCTGTGACAACACCACCGCCTGATGCGCGCGCTGGTCGCAATTGGCGCGCGGGCAGATGCGGCAGTTGATCCCCACCTGCGTCATCCGCGCCCCCGTGACGGAAAACGCCTCGGCATAGCCGATCTCGGGCGCGTGTTCGATCGCGCAGCCCATCGCGACGGCCAGACGGTTGTCCTGCGCGTGCCGGGCCCATGTGGGACGGTCCACCGTGCGGGAAAAGACGAAGAACTGCGACTTGTCCGGCATTTCGACGAATTGCGGCACGATCCGCCCCGGCGTGCGGAAACTGGTATGCACGTCCAGCCGCGGGCAGGCCCCGCCATGTTCGGCCAGATGGAACCCGGTCGCATTGAAGCGCTTGGTCACGTTCCCGCCCTTGTCGATCCGAAGAAAGAAGAACGGCACCCCCTGCGCCCCTTCGCGCTGCATCGTCGTGGCGCGGTGACAGGCCTGTTCGAAACTGACGCCAAAGCGCGTGGCGATGTGATCAAGGTCGTATTTCGTCGCCCGCGCCTCGGCCAGAAAGGCATCATAGGGCATCAGCACGGCGGCGGCGAAATAGTTCGCCAGTTCCACCCGCAGCCGCGCCACCCCGCGCGGATCGGTGATCCCCGACCGCGCCACCAGCGAATCAAGCAAGCCCCGCTTTTCCAGCAGCCCGCACATATGGACCAGCTGGAACGTGCGGTTCGTATGGTCCAGCGCCTCGGACAGCAGGATTTCCCGCCGCGATTCGTCATACTGGCGCAGCGTGCCCGGCAAATCCTCTACCCGCACCAGCCGCACCGTCACCCCCACGCGCCCGCGCAGGCGGCGCTTTAGGGCGACGTAAACCTCGTCCGGTTCCACCGCCGTTCCGCCCCAGAACACCTCTGCCGCCTCTTCCAGTTCGCGGAAATGGTTCCTGTGTTTGCGGAATTCATTGTGCACCGCCGATTCCGGCGTGGCCACGATTTGCGGCGCCTCACCCTCGGTCAGCGACAAAAGCTGGTCGGTCGCGGCCTGATAGGCATTGTGCAACCGCAGAAACGACGCCGCCAACCCCGGCGAATGCACCAACGCGGCGCGCATCTGCGGCAGGTCCGGGCGGGTTTCTGCAAACAGCGGATCCTGCATCACCGCCCGCAGATCGGCCAGTTGCGACGTGCCGTCCTCATCCGCGATCTCGCGCCAATCAACCCCATAGGCATCGAACAGACGCAGCAGAACCGAAACGGACACCGACCGTTCGTTATTCTCTAGAAGATTGACGTAAGAGGCACTTATGCCCAACGCGCGGGCCATCTGGCCCTGCGTTTCGCCCCGTTCAATCCGCAGCCGCCGCAGATGCGGGCCAATGAAGGTTTTCTGCATACCGTCGCACACATTGATCGCTTCGTGATGTTTACAATATTACAAATTACAAGGTATGTAAATTCTCGCGTTTACAGCGCAACCCGCTTTCGGTTTGAACAAATTCAGGGCGGTGTATCTCTCCTTCCAAGCGAATGGGAGGAAGCCATGAAAACCGGTACGCAGCATCTCTACATCCCCGGCCCGACAAATGTTCCCGAAGTCGTCCGTCAGGCGATGAACGTTCCGATGCAGGACCACCGGGCGCCGGATTACGGCAACCTGACCATGGGCCTGTTCCGCGACCTCAAGACCATCTTCAAGACGGAAACGGGGCGCGTGATGATGTTCCCCGGTTCCGGCACCGCCTGCTGGGAAGCGGCGATCCTGAACACGCTGAACCCCGGCGACAAGGTGCTGATGGCCCGCCACGGCCAGTTCTCGCACCTGTGGGTGGAAATGGCCAAGAAGCTGGGCCTCGATGTGGAATGCGTCGAACTGGCGTGGGGCGCGGGCGTCCCGGTGAACGAATTTGCGCGCATCCTCGGCAATGATCGTCAGGGCAAGATCAAGGCCGTCTTCGTGACGCATAACGAAACCGCAACCGGCGTCACCTCTGACGTGGCCCTCGTCCGCCGCGCGCTGGACGAATGCTTCCACGACGCGCTGTTGTTCGTGGACGGCGTGTCTTCCATCGCCTGCATCGACTTCCGCATGGACGAGTGGGGCGTGGACCTTGCCGTCACCGGCACGCAAAAGGGCTTCATGCTGCCCGCCGGTCTGGGCATCATCGGCGTCAGCCAAAAAGCCATGGCCGCATCGGAAAAGAACACCATGCGCCGCTGCTTCCTCGACTTTGGGGACATGGCGCGGATGAACGACACGGGCTACTTCCCCTACACGCCGCCCACCCAACTGCTGCACGGCCTGCGCAAGTCGCTGGACCGCATGCTGGAAGAGGGGCCAGAGAACACCTATGCCCGCCACCGCCGCCTTGCGACCGGCGTGCGCAACGCGGTCGCGGCGTGGGGCCTCGACCTCTGTGCGGAACATCCGTCCATTTATTCCGACACCGTCACCGCGATCCGCACCCCGCAGGGCGTGGATGCCCGCGACGTGATCAAGATCGCCTATGACCGCTACAACTGCTCGCTCGGGTCGGGTCTCGGCCCGCTGAATGGCAAGGTGTTCCGCATCGGTCATCTGGGCGACCTGAACGAAGGCATGTGCCTGACCGCCATCGCCATCGCGGAACTCTCTCTTGCCGCTGCGGGCGCGCAGATCCGCTTTGGGTCGGGCGTCGCCGCCGCACAGGAAGTCTATGCCGAACCGGTCGCCCGCGCCGTCCAGCGCAGCGCCGCCATCGCCGCCGCCTAACACTCCAGAGGATCAAATGTCCCACACGCTTTACCCGCTGCGGCGTCAACGCCTGCAGCGCTCGGAACTTGCTGTCCCGGCCTCTAACCCCACGATGATCGACAAGGCCGCCGCAGGCCCCGCCGATTACGTCTTCCTCGACCTCGAGGATGCGGTGGCCCCGCCGGAAAAGGAACAGGCCCGCAAGAACGCGATTCAGGCCCTGAACGACATCGACTGGGCCGC
The DNA here is from genome assembly GCA_039798885.1 of Pseudomonadota bacterium. GTDB lineage: Bacteria > Pseudomonadota > Alphaproteobacteria > Rhodobacterales > Rhodobacteraceae > Paragemmobacter. The sequence goes on from JBDKFE010000086.1 coordinate 7,740, forward strand.
CAAGGGCAAGACCGTGTCGGTCCGCATCAACGGGCTGGACACGCATTACATGTACCGCGACGTCGTGGACGTGATGGAACAGGCGGGCAGCCGCGTGCATACGCTGCTGGTCCCCAAGGTGGGCGTGCGCGACGACCTTTACATGGTCGAAGCCATGGTCAACCAGATCGAACAGGCCAAGGGCTACACCACCCGCGTCGGGCTGGAAGCGCTGATCGAAACCGCGCTCGGCATGGCCAATGTGGAATCCATCGCCCAATTCGGCGGCCGGCTTGAGGCGCTGCACTTCGGCGTTGCCGATTACGCCGCCTCTATGCGCGCCCGCACCACCAATATCGGTGGCCTGAACCCGCATTACCCCGGCGACCAGTGGCACGCCGCCATCAGCCGCATGGTCATCGCCTGCCGCGCCTACGGCCTGCGCGCCATCGACGGCCCCTTCGGCGATTTCTCGGACCCCGAAGGCTATAAGGAAGGCGCGCGCCGCGCCGCCGCCCTTGGCTGCGAAGGCAAATGGGCCATCCACCCGTCGCAGGTGTCCATGGCCAACGAAGTCTTCAGCCCCACCGATGCCGAAGTCACCAAGGCCCGCCGCATCATCGAAGAACTGAAGATCGCGGAATCCCAAGGCAAGGGTGCCGCCAGCCTTGACGGCAAGATGATCGACGCCGCCTCTGAAAAGATGGCGCGCAACGTGCTGGTGATCGCGGAAGCCATCGCCGGGAAATGAAACCGCAGGGATGGGCCGCAGGCCTGTCCCACGCATCGCAGGACGGGCAATCGGCCCATCCCGCCAGAGGGAGGAAGAACATGGACATCCACGAATATCAGGCCAAGGAAATCCTCGCCCGCTTCGGCGTGCCGGTGCCGCGCGGCGGCCTTGCCTACAGCCCCGAACAGGCGGGCTACCGCGCCCGCGAACTGGGCGGCAATGCATGGGTCGTCAAGGCCCAGATCCATTCCGGCGGCCGCGGTGCCGCAGGTGGGGTCAAGCTCTGCCGCTCCGAGGCCGAGGTGCAGGAATTCGCCTCCACCCTCTTCGGCAAGCAGCTTGTCACCAAGCAGACCGATGCCAACGGCAAGGGCGTCTATCGCCTCTGGGTCGAAGGCGCCTCTGACATCGCGCAGGAACTGTATCTCGGCTTCGTGCTCGACCGGAAATCCGAACGCATCATGATCGTCGCCTCCGCCCATGGCGGGATGGAGATCGAGGATCTCGCCGAAAACGACCCCAACAGCCTTCGCCGCATGACCATCGACCCGGCGGTCGGCCTGTCGGAATTCCAGGCGCGCGAACTCGCCTTCCAGCTTGGCCTCAAGGGCGGCCAGATCGCCCAGATGGTGAACATCCTCAAGGCCTGCTACCGCGCCTACCGGGACCTCGACGCCATGATGGTCGAGATCAACCCGCTCGTCATCACCGGCTCGGGCGACCTCGTCGCGCTCGACGCCAAGATGTCCTTCGACACCAACGCCCTCTTCCGCCGCCCCGAAATCGCGGAACTCCGCGACCGCAGCCAGGAAGACCCGCGCGAAAGCACGGCGGGCGACCACGGCCTCGCCTATGTCGGCCTTGATGGCGACATCGGCTGCATCATCAACGGTGCAGGTCTGGCCATGGCGACGATGGACATGATCAAACTCGCCGGGGGGGAGCCTGCAAACTTCCTCGATATCGGCGGGGGGGCCAGCCCGGAGCGGGTAGTGCGGGCTTTCCGCACCGTGCTGGCCGACCGTAACGTCAGCGTCATCCTCGTGAACATCTTCGCGGGCATCAACCGCTGCGACTGGGTCGCGCAAGGCGTGGTGCAGGCCTATCGCGAGCTTGGGCTGACCCTGCCCGTCGTCGTCCGCCTTGCGGGTACGAACGTCGAGGAAGGCCGCCGCATCGTACAGGACTCGGGCCTGCCGCTGATCACCGCCGACACGCTGGAAGATGCCGCCCACAAGGCCGTCGCCACGCGCCAGAAACTCGCTGCCTAAGGGGAAACGCCATGGCCATTCTCATCACCGAAAAGACCCGCGTCATCGTGCAGGGTATGTCCGGCCGCATCGGCCAGTTCCACGCGCAGGACATGATCAAGCACGGCACCAATGTCGTGGGCGGCGTGACCCCCGGCAAGGGCGGCGAAACCCTGCTCGACCGCCCCCTCTTCAACACCGTCCGCGAAGCGGTCGAGGCGACGGGCGCCGAAGCCTCTCTCGTCTTCGTCCCCCCGCCCTTCGCGGCGGATGCGATCATGGAAGCGGCTGACGCTGGCATCAAAACCGCCGTCTGCGTCACCGACGGCATCCCCTCGCAGGACATGATGAAGGTCAAGCGCTTCCTCAAGCGCTACGCCGCCGACAAGAAGATGCGCCTGATCGGCCCGAACTGCGCGGGCATCATCTCGCCCGGCAAGGGCTTCATGGGCATCATGCCGCCCCATATCTACATGCCGGGCCGCGTCGGCATCGTCGGCCGCTCCGGGACGCTGGGATACGAGGCGGCAAGCCAGATGAAGGCGCTCGGCATCGGTGTCTCCACCTCCGTCGGTATCGGCGGCGACCCGGTTAACGGCTCCTCCTTCCGTGACATCCTGGAACTGTTCGAGGCCGACCCGGAAACCGATGCCGTCATGATGATTGGCGAAATCGGCGGCCCGCAGGAAGCCGAAGCCGCCCTCTACGCCCGCAACTTCATGAAAAAGCCGGTCGTGGCCTACATCGCCGGCCTCTCGGCCCCCAAGGGCCGCAAGATGGGCCATGCCGGGGCGATCATCTCGGCCTTTGGCGAAAGCGCGCAGGAAAAGGTGGAAATCCTTTCCGCCGCCGGCATCACCATCGCGCCGAACCCGTCGGCCATGGGCGAAACCATGGCCAGCGTACTGGCCTCCCGCCGCGCCGCCGCCTGACGACCTTCAAACGACCTGTCCTGTCTGGGCGGCCCCCGTGGCCGCCCTTTTTTTCAGCATCGCCCCACCGGACGCAAAGGCACGACTCGCCCCATTTTCCGTTCCCAAATATCCACAAGGGGTGAATTGGCCGCCCACGCGGCCAAGAGGGGACGCGTGCGTCCCCTGACCCGCTTGCACCGCGCCCTGCGGGGCAAGCTTCCGGCGTGCCATCGGGGGCCCCGGCCCCCGATGGCTCCGCTCACCTCAGGCGGCGCTCAAGGCCCCGATCCCCACCCAGACGGCAAATTCCGTCCCCACGCGCACTTCCTTCATCGCCCGCGACAGCAACCAGAACAACGCCAGCGCCCCCCGATGGTCAGCACCGACGGCACCAGCTTGGTGAACCCTACGGAAAAGGTCAGGCCGCGCGCCCCTCCGGGTTCCGGCAGACCCGCGATGACGACGATCCGTCAAACGCTCACGCAGCCAGTCCCTTGGACCCCATCTCGACGAACTTGGCGCGGCGCTCTTTGATCAGAGTGTCGGCCTTCTTGCCCGACAGCTCCTTCAGCATCGCCTCGATGCCCTTGCCGACCGCCTCGATCGTCTCTTTCCGGCCCCGCTGCGCCCCGCCCAGCGGTTCCTTGATGATCCGGTCGATCACGCCCAGCTTCTGCAAGTCCTGCGCCGTCAGCCGCAGCGCCTCGGCAGCCTCGCGCATCTTTTCGGCATCCTTCCACAGGATCGACGCACAGCCCTCGGGCGAAATCACCGAATAGACCGAATGCTCCAGCATCGCCACGCGGTTCGCCGTGGCAAAGGCCACCGCGCCGCCCGACCCGCCCTCGCCAATCACGACCGAGATCAAGGGCACCCCGATCTCCAGACATTTCGCCGTCGACCGGGCAATCGCCTCGGCCTGCCCGCGCTCTTCGGCGCCCTTGCCCGGATAGGCGCCGGGCGTGTCCACCAGCGTCACGACGGGCAGGCGGAACCGATCCGCCATGTCCATCAACCGGATCGCCTTGCGGTACCCCTCGGGCCGCGCCATGCCGAAGTTGCGCTCGATGCGCGACTTGGTGTCGTTGCCCTTCTCATGCCCGATCACCACGACCGGCTGGTCGTTGAACCGCGCGATCCCGCCCATCACCGCATGGTCATCCGCGAAATTCCGATCCCCCGCCAGCGAGGTGAACTCGGTGAACAGCGCGTCGATGTAATCCTTGCAATGCGGCCGATCCGGGTGCCGCGCGACCTGACATTTCCGCCAAGGCGTCAGGTCCTTGTACAGGTCCTTCAGCAGCACCTCCGCCTTGCGGTCCAGCGCCTCGGCCTCTTTCGTCACGTCCATCCCGGAATTGGACCGCGCCATGGCGCGCAGCTCCTCCGCCTTGCCCTCGATCTCGGCCAGCGGCTTTTCGAATTCCAGATAGTTCATCGGGCTCTCCCTGAAGGATCGCCCCTATATGGCCAAGCGGGGACCAAGATGCAACTCGCGCGGCACGGGGCGGCCCTAACCCGCCACCGCCCCACCCTCCAGCGCGATCAGATGCGCCACATGATCCGGCCCGCAAGACAGCTTTTGCGCCACCTTGCTCCCCGGCAAGACCACCCGCCAAAAGGGCACCACCTCGTCCAGCCGCTTCCCCTCGGCCAGATCGGCCAGCGCCACCTCGGCCACCACCCGCAGATAGATCGCCGCCGTCACCGGACACATCGCAGTCGCCCCCGCCTTGCGCGCCAATTCGTTGCGCATCCGGTCCATCGTCCGCGTCTCGCCCTTCGGGATTCGGGCCACATAATTCGCAATCTCGCCGGGGGAGGAGATCAGCATGGTATTCCCCGCCTTCACCCCCGCGAAATCGGCATGCAGCATCACCACATGCGGCGCCTTCGCCGCCCCGAACCGCTTGCGCCAATCCGTCGGTTTCTTCTTCCGCTCGGCCATCACAACCCCTCCACACGCGCCTTGAGTGCCGCCAGATAGGTGGTGGCGAAAGCCTCTGGATCAAAGAACAGCCGCGCAAAAATCCGCCCCAGCGGCGAAGGCACCTCCGCCCGCTCCACCACCGCGATCCGCGTGCCCCCGTCCGCAGGGGTCAGAACCGCCTCCCACGTCCCCGAATACCCCGCATCGGACAGGAACCGCAGCCGCAGCCGCGCCTCCCCCATCTCATCGGCCACAAAGGAAATCCGCTCTCCCCGCGCCGTCACCTCCACCCATCCCTCGGCCGTTCGCGTGACCGACGCGATGCCCTCGCGCCATTCCGGCTGCGCCTCCACCTCCGCAATCACCGCCACGATCCGCGCCGCGGGCGCAGCGATCACCGCCTCTGCCCGCCCCTCTCGCGCCGCAGGCAGCAACCAACCGACGGCAAGGACGACGACGCCCAGCACCGCCAAAGCCACCAAGGACCAGATCAGGAACCGCATGCAAACCCTCCAAAGCTGCCTGCGACTCGCGCTAGCAAATTCGGGAAAACCGGCGAAGTATCTCGAATAAAATGTTTTTAAAGCAGAGCTTTAGAAAGATTCTCGCCCTGCCTCATTTTCCGTTCTCAAATATCCTGCGGGGGTGCGGGGGTGCAAAACCCCCGCAGCGACGCCAACCCCAAGGCGCAACGCCAGAAACAGCAGCGCCCCGTGGCCGGGCCACGGGGCGTGCGTCCTCCCGTTTGCTGCGCGGGGCCTCCTCTCCCCGTGGGTCGCAGCGCGGGTAATCTTTGCAGGGCGCCTGTTCCTTGCGCTCCAGTCGCCAGACCTTGCGCGCGCTGGAAGCGTCCTGTCAACGATTCATCGTTAACGTTACGTCAACCCGTGATCAGTTCCGCCTGCCGCACGATCACCTCGGCCTGTTTGATCGACGCGATGTCCACCAGACGGCCCTTGTACACCGTCGCCCCCTCGCCCCGCGCCTTGGCGGCCTCCATCGCCGACAGGATCTCGCGCGCCTCGGCCACCGCCTGCTCCGAAGGGGTGAAGACCTCGTTCGCCAGCGCCACCTGCTTGGGATGGATCGCCCATTTCCCCACCATGCCCAGCGTCGCCGACCGCCGCGCCTGCGCCCGGAACCCGTCGTCGTCGCTGAAATCCCCGAACGGCCCATCCACCGGCAGGATGCCATGCGTCCGGCAGGCCGCCACAATCGCCGCCTGCGCCCAGTGCCACGGGTCGGACCAATGCTTCGCCCCCTCGCGCAGCATGTAGTAATTCTCTTGCGTGCCGCCGATCCCCGTCGTCTGCATCCCCATCGACGCCGCGAAATCCGCCGCCCCAAGGCTCATCGCCTGCAACCGGGGGGACGAGGCCGCAATCGCCTCCACATGCGAAATCCCGGCCGCCGATTCGATGATGACCTCAAAGGCAATGGGCTTGCGCCGCCCCATCGCGCGTTCCACCGCCGTCACCAACGCATCGACGGCGTAGACATCCTCGGCGCAGCCCACCTTGGGGATCATGATCTGATCCAGCCGCTCGCCGCCCTTTTCCAGCAGGTCCACCACGTCGCGATACCACCACGGCGTATCCAGACCATTGATCCGCACCGACAGCGTCTTGCGCCCCCAATCCACGCCCGAAATCGCCTCGATGATATTCGCCCGCGCCACGTCCTTGTCGGACGGCGCGACCGAGTCCTCTAGATCAAGGTTGATCACATCCGCCGCACTCGCCGCCATCTTTTCAAACAGCGCGGGGCGGGACCCCGGCCCGAACAACTGGCAACGGTTTGGGCGGGCGGGGGCGGGGGGTTGCAGGCGAAAGCTCATGGTCGGACTCGCAAGGATATTTCAGTTCATGCTGCACCAGCGATATAATCTTGCGCTGCACCGCACAAGCATCATTTCGCACTTGCAGCATCGCTTGACAGCGCGTCCCGCCTCCCGCCCCCTTCGGCAACAGGAGAACCCCATGATCACCGCCACGCTGGACACCTTCCCCCTCGCCCGCGCCTTCACCATCTCGCGCGGGTCCAAGACCGAGGCGCGCGTCATCACCGCCACCGTCACCCGCCACGGGATCACGGGGCGCGGCGAATCCGTCCCCTATGCCCGCTACGGCGAAACCCCCGAAAGCGTTCTGGCCCAGATCGCCACCCTACCCGAAGGCATCACCCGCGCCGCGCTGCAAGAGGCCCTTCCCCCCGGCGCGGCCCGCAACGCCGTGGACTGCGCGCTTTGGGATTGGGAGGCGAAGTCGCAGGGCATCCGCGTCTGGCAAAACGCAGGTCTTGCCGCCCCGCGACCCCGCCTCACCGCCTTCACCCTCTCGCTCGACACGCCTGACGCGATGCGCGCACAGGCCGCCGAAAACGCCCACCGCCCGATCCTAAAGATCAAGCTCGGCACCCCCGACGATATGCCCCGGCTAGAGGCTGTGCGCGCAGGCGCCCCGCGCGCCACCATCCTCATCGACGCCAACGAAGGCTGGACGCCCGAAATCTACACAGACCTCGCCCCCCACCTTCTGCGCCTTGGCGTGGCGCTGGTGGAACAGCCGCTGCCCGCCGCCGCCGACGACCTGCTGTCCGAAATCCCCCACCCCATCCCCATCTGCGCCGACGAATCCGCCCATGACCGCGCCAGCCTTGCCGCGCTGAAGGGCAAGTACGACATGGTGAACCTAAAGCTCGACAAGACCGGCGGCCTGACCGAGGCCCTGCTGATGACGACCGAAGCCCGCGCCGCAGGCTTTTCCCTGATGGTGGGCTGCATGGTCGGCACCTCGCTCGCCATGGCCCCCGCCCTCCTGCCCGCGCAACATGCGGCTTTCACCGACCTTGACGGTCCGCTCCTCTTGGCCCGCGACCGGGACAATCCGCTGCACTACGATGAAAAGGGCGTGCATCCACCGGATGCGGCGCTTTGGGGGTAGATTGAAAACCCATCTTTGATAGGTTATATATGGTAACGGTTCACAGGTTCGACGGCCTCCGCTTTGTGATCTACTCGAACGACCATGACCCCGCGCATGTCCACATCTTGCGCGCAGGATGCGAAGCGAAGGTCCAACTGGTCGGAGAGCAGCCCGTGCTGATCTGGCAGCATGGATTCAGCCCTGCGGAACTACGGCGAATTCTGGAAGAAACCCGCAACGAACGCTTTCGGCTGCTAAAGAAATGGAAAGACATCCATGGCTGACACCGTAGACGACATGCTGCGCGAGGCAACGGCCACCGGGGCCGCCCTCGTCTCGGATGGCACGCTTGCCCACTCTGCTCGGTACGACGCGGACAGCGCAGAACTCCACATCACGTTGACTAATGGCGCCCGCGTTGTCCTACCCGCCGATCTGATTGAAGGACTCCGCGACGCGCCTTCGGCCTCCCGCCGCAATCTGGAAGTCGCCGGCATCGGCTATGGCCTCCACTGGCCCGACCTAGACCTTGACCTGTCCATCCCCGCCCTGCTGTCAGACATTTTCGGCACGCGCCGCTGGCTGGACGAAGCACGCGCCCGCACCGCAGGCCGCAGCCGAAGCCCTGCCAAAAGCGCCGCCGCGCGCAGCAATGGCACAAAGGGCGGACGCCCGCGCAAGGCGGATCGCAAAACCCCTTGACCCCGCCACCCCCTTGCGCCCAAACCCCATCAACCGCAGCGCAGGGAGACCACCCATGACCCGCACCGTCTATGTCAACGGCACCTACCTGCCCGAGGATCAGGCGACCGTCTCGATCTTCGACCGGGGCTTCCTGATGGCCGATGGCGTGTACGAGGTGACCTCCGTCCTTGACGGCAAGCTGATCGACTTCGGCGGCCACATCGTCCGACTGCATCGCTCCTTGTCCGAACTGGACATGCAGGCCCCCTGTTCTGACGCCGATCTGCTGGACATGCACCGCGAACTCGTCCGCCTGAACGGCATCGATCAAGGCATGATCTACCTGCAAGTCACGCGCGGGAACCCCGGCGACCGCTCATTCGTCTTTCCCGATGCCAGCGTGAAACCCACCATCGTCGCCTTCACCCAGAACATCCCCAACCTTGCCGATGCCCCCGCCGCCAAGACCGGCTTCAAGGTGATCTCGATCCCCGACATCCGCTGGGGCCGCCGCGACATCAAGACGGTGCAGCTGCTCTACCCGTCCATGGGCAAGATGATGGCCAAGAAAGCGGGCGTGGACGATTCGTGGTTCACCGAGGATGGCCACGTCACCGAAGGCACGTCGAACAACGCCTATATCGTCAAGGGCAACCGCATCATCACGCGGCAGCTGTCCAGCGACATCCTGCACGGCATCACCCGCGCCGCCGTCCTGCGCTTCGCCGCCGAAGCGCAGTTCGAGGTCGAGGAACGCCCCTTCACCGTGGCCGAGGCGCAGGCGGCAGACGAGGCCTTTTCCACCGCCGCCTCCATCTTTGTCATGCCGGTGGTGGAAATCGACGGCCAGCCGGTCGGCACCGGCAAGCCCGGCCCCGTCGCCACCCGCCTGCGCGAACTTTATCTGGACGAAATGCGCAAGGCCGCGCTCTGATCCCCTGCGGGCAGAGCACGGCCCCCGTCACCCCCCGTCGGCCCCGTCGACAGCGTCAGGCCGCCTGACGGGTAAAGACGATGTCGCCCGGTTTGACCGAGGCCAGCGTCTGCCCTTCCAGCCGCAGCGCGATCACCCCGTCCAGCCGCACGATCACCGCGCCATCGCCCTGTTCCAGCGCCAGCACGGGCGGCTGTGCGCTGGAATAGATCACCTCCAGCCTGTCCTGCGCCGGATCGAAATCCTTGACGACCATGTTCGCCGCATTGGTCACGCCAAGGGTGTCGTTCCCCGCACCCAGCCGCACCACGTCGGCCCCATCGGCAAGGATGGTATCGTTCCCCGCCCCTCCGTCCACGATGTCTGACTCGGTTCTGCCATCGCGCGAGGTGATCCTGTCGTCCCCCGCCCCGCCGTTCAGCGTGTCCACCCCCGCGCCGCCCTGCAGCAGGTCGTTGCCGTCTTCGCCGTCGACCAGATCGCTGCCATCGCCACCGCCAAGGGTGTCATCCTCCGTGCCGCCGCGCAGGGTATCGTTCCCCGCCCCACCCAACAGCTGATCGCGCCCGATGCCGCCATCCACGCTGTCGGCCCCGGCCCCGGCATTGATGTCATCCCCGCCGATATCGCCGAACAGCGTGTCGTTTCCGGCACCGCTGACCATACGGTCATCACCTTCACCCCCACGGGCAAGCAATGCCGAAACGGCCGTCCCGGCGGTCAGGACGTCATCGCCATCCCCAAGGAAGACGTTGTCGGACCCGCCATCCGCAAAGACGGACACCGTGTCGTTCCCGCTGCCGCCATAAAGCGAATCCCGACCGGCGCCGCCGGTCAGCGCATCCGCGCCGGACCCGCCCATCAGCGTGTCATTCCCGACATCGCCAAACAGCGAATCCCGCCCCGCGCCACCGTCAAGGTAGTCATCCCCCAGACCGCCGAACAGCGCATCGTTGTCGACATTGCCCATCAGCATGTCATCGCCCAGCTTGCCCATCAGCATGTCGTCGCCCGCACCGCCAAGCACGGTATCCCGACCGACGCCGCCGAACAGGCGGTCGTCATCCGCGCCACCGTCAATCTGGTCGTTTCCGCTGACTCCGATCAGCGTGTCGTCGCCCAGACGACCCGACAGATTGTCATTGCGCGGGGTGCCACGGATCAGGTCATCCGATCCGGCGCCCGCATTCGAACGCGCGGCGTTGGTCTGCGCCGGGCTATCGTCGGACGCCGCGGACGACTTGCTGTCATCCCCGGCATCGCTGCCATCATCGTCATCTTGGGAAGAATCGTCTGCGGCGGATTCACCACCTGCCAACAGACCAAGAAGGGGCAACCCCAACAGCAACAGCAGCGCACTCATCACCAATACCCATGCAAACGGTTAAGCATTACCGCCCTAAGAATGTCATATTTGCCCTTAGTTTGCCACTTTTTTTGCTGTTACGCCGCCTAGGTTCACCTTCTGGAAACGATTGGTTCCGCAGCGCACAAGCTTTCCGATTCGGGAAACAATCGCCCCTCTGACAACCGGCCAAAGCCCGCGGATCTGGTCCGCCGTCACGTCGCCCGACCCGAATCCCTTCAGAAACTCCCCCTCGGCACCCCGGCCCGCACCATCATTCCGCCGACCACGGAACCGACGGTCAGGGCCAAACCCTCCGGGCCTTCGTAGGGCACGTCCGGCATCTTGGTGCCCGGCGATAAATCCTCGACCCGACCGCACCACCGGCCAAGGCAAACTCTACCGATCCACCGCACCCGCCCGCGATGCGGTCAGCCGTGGGACTTGATCGCTTCGGTGAAGGCGGCCTTCTGGGCATCGCTCGCCTCGGCCTGATGCTGCGCCTTCCAGTCGTCATAGGGCATCCCGTAGACGAGCGTCTTGGCCTCCTCCTTGCCCAGCGCGACACCCGCCTCTGCGGCCGCCTCGGCCATCCAGCGGCTCAGGCAGTTGCGGCAGAACCCGGCAAGGTTCATCAGGTCGATGTTCTGCACATCGGTCCGGGCGCGCAGATGGTCCCGCAGCCGCCGATAGGCCGCCGCCTCCAGCGCCTGCATCGTGGCATCGTCGATCTCGGGCATGGTCTGGGTCATCGCGGGCCTCCGTTTCCTTGCCCCTAGATAGGGCCACCGCCCGCCATGCACCACCCTGACCATCGTCGGGTGCGCCGTGGCGCACACCACCCGCCCGGATCAGGCCCCGACCCGACGGACACCCACATCCGCCGCAGCCAACTGGTCAGGCCGCACACCGGCCAGGAAGATGAGGTCCGTGCCATTCCCAGACACCATCACCCCACCATCCACCGCGCGCAGTTGGACGGTGACATCCCCGGTCCCGTTCCAGAAGAGTTCGACGTCATCCTCGCCCACCCGGAAATCATCCACCCGCACAACGCCCGTTCCTGCCGGCGGCGTCCCATCCGTGACGATCGAGAACAGGTCCGACCCGGTCCCACCGATCATGGTGTCATCCCGGTCGCCCGACAGCGTATCGTTGCCCGCACCCCCCTCAAGTCGCGTCCGGCTCTCACCGGTCGCTGGTCCGTTCAGATTGCGCTCCACCATCCGGTTGAACGCGTCCGCCTGCGCCCCGTATTGCTGCGTCAAGGTCGAAACGACGGCATCCGTCCGCAGTCCTGCAACGGTGGTTGGATCGACCGCCGTTCCGCGCGCGGCATTCAGACCCAGCAGCAGGTCATCCCCTGCCCCACCGCTCAGGGTGTTCTGCCCTGCGGCGTCCAGCAGCACGTCATCACCATCCGCGCCGGACAGGCTGTCATTCCCCGCCCCGCCGAAGGCGATATCGTCACCCTGACCCGCGTCCAGCGTGTCGTCACCCGTCCCGCCCAGAAGGACATCCTCGCCCGTCCCACCCGACAGCACATCGTCGCCCGCGTCACCGATCAGGAAATCCTCGTCCGCGCCGCCCGACAGCGTGTCATCCGCGCCAAACCCCGCCAGAAGATCGCGTCCCGCGCCCCCGTCAAGGTCGTCAGCCCTGCCGCTGCCCTTGATCAGATCGTCGTCATCACCGGGGTCGTCACCGCCCCCCGGGGCAGAGTCTCCACCGCCCGAAAAGGCCAGACTGGCCAGCAGCGCAGCCGGCAAAAGGATGAAAAGCAAACTCATGACAAAACCCATTCACTCGTAACCGGGCCAAACCTTTACAGATGGGGCCCCTATCAGGTCAAATCCGCCCGCGTTCATGCATCAAATCCATGAAAAATCGGGCGGAAACAGACGGATCATCGCCCAACCGGGGATAATCGCGGCCCGCCCCTACCCGACCCGCGCCAGCGCCCGCACCAGCAGCGGTGCCAACCGCGCACCCCAAGCCGCCTGCGACTCTGCCGTCCCGATCAGGTCGTTACGCAGCTCGACCAGCGTGTTCTGCCGCCCCCAGCGCAGCGCGTGGCGGTCGATGGCATCCCCCGGCAGATGGCCGTTATAGGGTTCGTTATCCCCCACGCAGAGGTCCGGCTCCTGTCGCAGCACGCCGATCAACGCGCGGCTCAGCCGTTCGTCCAGATGGGAATGCAGCACCCCCACATGCCAAGGCCGTGGCGCACGCCCCTTCAGGCAGGGCGTAAAGGAATGCACAGCCACGATCACCACATCCGGCCGCCGCCCCGCCAGCCGCGCCAGCGCGTCGTGATAGGGCCGATACAGCCGCTCCAGCCGCGCCTCCACCCCCGCCGCGCCGATATGGCGGTTGGCCGGAATGATCGTGCCGTCATACAGCTTCATCACCAGCGTCGGGTCATCCTCGCCCCGGTTCGGATCGATCACCAACCGGCTGAACTCCGACAGCACCACCGGACTGTCCAGCGCCGCGCCCAAGGCCTCTGCCACCCCCGCCGCGCCCACGTCATAGGCGATGTGCCGCCCCATGTCGTCCGGCCCGATCCCCAGATCGCCCCCGGCCACCCAATCCGGCACACGGTTCGACGCATGGTCGCAAGTGACCAGCCATCGCCCCGGCCGATCCTCACCGATGATCCGATAGGCACTCACACCCGCCTGCCTCCTGCCGTCTTCATGAATTCGTCATTTATTCTGACGAATGGATATCCGCCAGTTGCGACAGCCCGCCGATTGCGCCATAACCCGCCTCGGCCCACGACAAAATGAAGAACTGCATAAGGAACGAGGCATATGAGACGCCTTCGGAACGTCAAGATCGTGGCCACGCTCGGACCGGCCTCCAGCGATTACGCAACCATCCGCGCCCTGTTCGAGGCGGGCGCAGACGTGTTCCGCCTGAACATGTCGCACGGCACGCATGACGATATCCGCGCGCGCCACACCATCATCCGGCAGGTAGAGGCAGACACTGGCCGCCCCATCGCCATCCTCGCCGACCTGCAGGGCCCCAAGCTCCGCGTCGGCACCTTCGCCAATCCAGCCGGTGAGGAACTGGCCGACGGCGCCGCCTTCCGCATGGACCTTGACCCCGCGCCGGGCGATGCGACCCGCGTGCAGCTTCCGCACCCGGAAATCTTTGCCGCGCTGGAACCCGGATCGTCCCTGCTGGTCAATGACGGCAAGATCCGCCTGCGCGTCGACACCTGCGGCAAGGATTTCGCCAATTGCACCGTCACGGTCGGCGGCACCATCTCCAACCGCAAGGGCGTGAACGTCCCCGACGTCGTGCTTCCCGTCGCCGCGCTGTCGGACAAGGACCGCAAGGACCTCGAATTCGCCTGCCAACTGGGCGTGGACTGGCTCGCCCTGTCCTTCGTCCAGCGCCCCGAAGACGTGATCGAAGCGAAGGACCTTGCCAAAGGCCGCGCCGCCGTCCTGTCCAAGATCGAAAAGCCCGCCGCCGTCAAAGCCTATGACGCCATCCTCGAGGTGTCGGACGGCATCATGGTCGCCCGTGGCGACCTTGGCGTCGAACTGCCCGTCCACTCTGTCCCGCCGATCCAGAAGCGCCTTGTCCGCGGTGCGCGTGCGGCGGCCAAGCCGGTGATCGTGGCCACCCAGATGCTGGAATCGATGATCGAATCCCCGATGCCCACGCGGGCCGAAGTGTCCGACGTCGCCACCGCCATCTATGAAGGCGCGGATGCCATCATGCTTTCGGCGGAATCGGCGGCGGGCAAATACCCGATCGAAGCCGTGCAGACGATGAACAACGTCGCCATCTCGGTCGAAGGGGACGCGGTCTACCGCCAGATCATCGAATCCTCGCGCAGCGTGAACCGCACCTCCGTCGCCGACGGCATCGTCGCCGCCGCCCGCGAAATCGCGGAAAGCGCCGATATCAAGGCCATCTGCTGCTTCTCGCAATCCGGCACCACCGTCTCGCTCGTGGCCCGCGAACGGCCCCGCGTGCCGATCATCGCGCTGACGCCGCTGATCGAAACCGCCCGCCGCATGTGCCTGACTTGGGGCGCGCATTGCGTCATCACCGAAGAACAGGACCGATTCAAAGGCGCCGTCATCTCGGCCGTCCGCGCCGCCCGCACCTATGGCTTTGCGACGGAAACGGACCAGATCGTTCTGACCGCAGGGGTTCCCTTCAACGTCCAAGGGACGACCAACATCCTGCGCGTCGCGCCCTGCGACGAAAGATTGATCTACCGGGTCGACCCCGAATAACCCGCCAAGGCCCGCGCCCCCCGCGCGGGCCTTTTTCATAGGGGGTGCCTTGGTCAAGGCCACCGACCAAACACCCGGCACCGGCATCGGCATCATCCTCGCCGTCCTGTGCATCCCCTCTCTTCTGAACGCGTGGACGGATGGGCGCATCCCCCGCTTCGGCGGGCTGATCGCCCTGACCCGCGCGGTCCGCATCGGCCGTGCCGCCATCCGCAATCCCGCTGGCCATGATGCCAAAGGCATCGCTTCCACCTTCGCCCGCGTTCTGGGCGGCCTGATGAACTGACCCTTGCCCCGCGCCTGCCTTCCGGCCTTTACTCTGCGACGTGCAGTATAAGGTGGGCCGCATCATGGTTGACCACGACCTCCTCCTCATCATCGGCCTCGCGCTGATCGGCCTGTCGCTCATCTCCCTCCTCGCGGCCATGGTGGACGAACGTCCGCCCATCGTCGCAGGCGTCACCCTTGCCCTTGGCACCGCCCTTGCCGCTTGGGGCCTGCTGGGCGGCGAGACATGGCCCGACCCCGCGCGCCTGCCGCACATCTTCTTTGAGGTGCTGGGCCGCTACCTGCCCTGACCCTGCCACCCGACCTGCCGCTTTTTCCCTTGCACCCGTGGCCCGCCCCGCCTATACGGCCCACCTTGCGATACCCGCGCGACCGGCCAATGTGGCATGCCGAGTCGCGCCTGCAACCACGGAGATGGAAATGCCCAAGATGAAGACCAAGTCGGCGGCGAAGAAGCGGTTCAGCTTCACGGCCTCCGGTCGGGTGAAGGCCGGCGTCGCCGGCAAGCGCCACGGCATGATCAAGCGTACGACGAAATTCATCCGCGATGCGTCCGGCACCATGCTGCTGAACGACAGCGATGCGAAGATCGTCAAGAAATACATGCCCTACGACCGCTGAGGAGCCATTAGATGTCCCGCGTCAAATCCGGTAAGGTGACCCACGCCCGTCACCGCAAGGTCATCAAGCAGGCGGCTGGCTATTACAGCGCCCGCTCGCGCAACTTCCGCACGGCCACGCAGGCCGTCGACAAGGCGAACCAGTACGCCACCCGCGACCGCAAGGCCCGCAAGCGCAACTTCCGCGCCCTGTGGATCCAGCGCATCAACGCGGCTGTGCGCCTGTTCGACCTTGAAATGACCTATTCCAAGTTCATCAACGGTCTGGCCAAGGCCGGGATCGAAGTGGACCGCAAGGTCCTCGCCGACCTCGCCGTGCACGAGCCCGAGGCGTTCAACGCCATCGCCGCGCAGGCCAAGGCCGCGCTGGCCTGATCCGCCAGACGCCGCAGGATCGAAGGGCCGTCCGCAAGGGCGGCCCTTTGCTTTTGCGGGGCCTCATGGGCCAAGAACACCCTTGGGTTGCATTTTATACACATTTTTCCCGCAAATCGCCCCGGACGGGCACAGCCGCGCCTTGACCGCGCCACCTTTCCTGCACAGCCTTGGCCTGACTGCATTTGGAAAGACAGCCATGTTCCGCCCGATCTTTGCCCTGTTCTCGCTTTTCCTGCTTTTGTCCTGCGGCGAAACGATCACCGAAAGCACCAAGGACGCGCGCATCCTGATGATGGGCGACTCCATGCTGGCCGCGAACCGCACCTCTGGGCGCAGCGTCGGGGTCGCGCTGGAACGCCAACTGGGCGAACCGGTGATCGACCGCTCCACCTATGCCGCCCGCATGTTTTACGCCCTGCCGCTGACCGGGGCGGCGGGGCTGTCGATCCCCGCGCAATACCTTCAGGGCGACTGGGATTGGGTGGTGCTGAACGGCGGCGGCAACGACCTGATCTTCGGCTGCGCCTGCGGATATTGCAGCACGATGGTGGACAGGCTGATTTCCAAGGATGGCACGACAGGCCGCATCCCCGACGTGATCCGCCGCGCACAGGCGGGGGGGGCAAAGGTCATCTTTTCGGGCTATTTGCGAAACCCCGGCCTCTTCACCCCTGTCCGTCCCTGCAGGGTCTATGGCGATGAACTTGACCGCCGCCTCGCCCGCCTCGATGCGCGCGATCCGGCGATGGTCTTTGTGCCCATGTCCGACCTCGTCCCCACAGGGGACCCGTCGCTGCACCAGCAGGACCTGATGCACCCCTCGCCCAAGGGCAGCGCCGCCATCGCCGCGCGCATCGCCACCGCCATCCGCGCCAACAGCGACTGACCCTGCGCGGGGGGGAGGAAACCTCCCCCGCACCCCCTCTGGCACCCAAACCGCACCGGCCCATCCCGCAACCCCGCCGTCAGGGGGCGCACGCGCCCCCTCTGGCCGCAGGCTGCGGCCATTCACCCCCCGTGGGTATTTGGGGCCGAGATGAAAACAGCCTCCTTCATCTCGGCCCAAATACCCTCGGGAGGGTCCGGGAGGGTCCGAGGACCCTCCCGGGGCCTGATGCAGGGCGCATCCCCTTGCATCGAAAGCCCCTTCCCGCTACCACCCCTCCGCACCCTCAGGAGGCACCGATGGACGGGCTCGACACGCTCAAGGCCAAGTATCTTTCCGCCGTCTCAGGCGCCGCCGACGAGGCTGCGCTGGAAGAGGTGCGCCTCGCCGCCTTAGGCAAGAAGGGCGAGATCAGCGCCATGATGGCCACGCTGGGCAAGATGGACCCCGACGCGCGCAAAGCCGCCGGGGCCAGCCTGAACGCGCTGAAGGACGAAATCGATGCCGCCCTGCGCGCCCGCAAGTCCGGCCTTGCCGATGCGGCGCTTGATGAACGGCTGCGGACGGAATGGCTGGATGTCACCCTTCCGGGCAGGCCGCGCCGCGCCGGCACCCTCCATCCCGTCAGCCAGGTGATGGAAGAATTGGCCGCCATCTTCGCCGACATGGGCTTTGCCGTGGCCGAAGGCCCGCAGGTCGAAAGCGACTGGTACAATTTCGACGCCCTGAACATCCCGCCCGAACACCCCGCGCGGCAGGAACATGACACCTTCTTCATGCACCGCGCCGAAGGCGACGACCGTCCGCCCCACGTGTTGCGCACCCACACCTCCCCCGTCCAGATCCGCGCCATGATGGAGCGTGGCACGCCGCTGCGCGTCATTGCCCCCGGCCGCGTCTACCGCATGGACATGGACCAGACCCACACGCCCATGTTCCATCAGGTCGAAGGCATCGCCATCGACCGCGACATTTCGATGGCCAACCTGAAATGGGTGCTTGAGGAGTTCTGCCGCGCCTTCTTTGAGGTGCCTTCGGTCGAACTCCGCTTCCGCGCGTCGCATTTCCCCTTTACCGAACCCTCGGCCGAAGTGGACATCCGCTGTTCTTGGGAGGGGGGTCAGCTGAAGATCGGCGAAGGCGACAAGTGGATGGAAATCCTCGGCTCTGGCATGGTGCATCCCAAGGTGCTGCGCGCCGCCGGGGTGGACCCGGATCAATGGCAGGGCTTCGCCTTCGGCATGGGGATCGACCGTCTGGCGATGCTGAAATACGGCATCCCCGACCTGCGCGCCTTCTTTGAATCCGACCTGCGCTGGCTGCGCCATTACGGCTTTGCCGCGCTTGACATGCCGGACCTTCCGGGTGGTCTCAGCCGCTGATGCGGTCTGCCGATGAATAGAAAGCCCCGCTTGCGCGGGGCTTTCCCGGTGCTGGAAAAGGGCGGGTCAAAACGCCAACAGCAGCAATGCCAGAAGCGACAATCCCAAGATCAGGATCAACCGCCAGGCCGGCATGCGGCCCTCTCTTTGTGGAATCTGAAACATCGGGTCCATGGCCAAAGGGATGCCACCCATACCAGAGCATAAATGTGGCCAACCCACGCCACCCCGCAGGCAGCCCTGCAACAGCGCGTTTCCAGACGCGAAACCCTGACCTCTCCGCTTCCCCTTGCGCGCCCTTTGCGCTATCCCCTGCCCCGTATTTCCGAAGGGACCGGCACCGATGAAGTTCACCCTCTCCTGGCTGAAGGATCATCTCGACACGCAGGCGTCGCTTGACGACATCCTCTATGCCCTCACCGACCTTGGGCTAGAGGTGGAGGACGTCACCGACCGCGCCGCGAAACTGGCCCCCTTTACCATCGCCAAGATCCTGCACGCGGAACAGCACCCCGATGCCGACAAGCTGCGCGTCTGCCGGGTTCTGACGGATGAGGGCGAAAAGCAGATCGTCTGCGGCGCCCCCAATGCCCGCGCCGGGATCACCGTGGTTCTGTGCAAACCCGGCACCTATGTCCCCGGCATCGATACGACCATCGCCATCGGCAAGATCCGCGGCGTCGAATCCCATGGCATGATGGCCTCGGAACGCGAGTTGGAGCTTTCGGACGAACATAACGGCATCATCGAACTGCCCTCGGGCGAGGTGGGCGAACGCTTCTCGGACTGGCTGGCGAAGAACCGGCCCGACATTGCCGACCCGATGATCCATATCAAGATCACCCCCAACCGCCCCGATGCGCTGGGTGTGCGCGGGATTGCCCGCGATCTTGCCGCCCGTGGGCTTGGCACGCTGAAACCGCTGGACATTCCCGCGATCAAGGGCGGCTTCCCCTGCCCCATCACCATTCAGATCGACCCTGCGCTGAAATCCAAGGGCTGCCCCCTTTTCGCGGGCCGCCTGATCCGTGGCGTCAAGAACGGCCCCTCGCCCGACTGGCTGCAACAGCGCCTGACGGCCATCGGCCTGCGCCCCATCTCGGCGCTGGTGGATATCACCAACTTCTTCACCTTTGCCCTGAACCGCCCGCTCCACGTCTTTGACGCGGCCAAGGTCCACGGCCCCCTCCGCATCCACCCCGCCAATGGCGGCGAGGAACTGCTGGCGCTGGACGGCAAGACCTACACCCTGCGCGAAGGCATGATGGTCATTTCGGATGACAAAGGGCCGGAATCGCTGGCAGGCATCATGGGTGGCGAGGTGTCGGGTTGCTCTGACGCCACGACCGACGTCTTCCTTGAATCCGCCTATTGGGACCCGATCACCATCGCCACCACGGGCCGCGCGCTGAAGATCAACTCCGACGCGCGCTACCGCTTTGAACGCGGGGTGGACCCGGCCTTCACGCTCCCCGGCCTTGACCTTGCCACGCAGATGATCCTCGACCTCTGCGGCGGCGAGGCGTCGGACCTCGCCCTTGATGGCGCGGTGCCGGACGTGTCGCGCGCCTACAAACTGAACCCCGCCCGCGTCATCTCTCTCGTCGGCATGGACATCCCCGAAGCCGAACAGCGCCGCACGCTTCAGGCGCTCGGCTTCACCCTGAACGGCGACATGGCGACCCCCCCCACATGGCGCCCCGACATCCTTGGCGAAGCTGACCTTGTCGAAGAAGTCGCCCGCATCGCCAGCCTGACCAAGCTGGTGGGAAAACCCCTGCGCCGCACGCAGGCAGGCGTCCCGCAGCCCATCCTCACGCCCCTGCAACAGCGTGAAAGAACCGCCCGCCGCACCCTTGCCGCGCTGGGTTACAACGAATGCGTCACCTACAGCTTCATCGACCACGAGGCCGCAAGCCTCTTTGGCGGTGGCGCGGATGCCGTGCGTGTGGACAACCCGATTTCTTCGGAAATGACCCACCTGCGCCCTGACCTGCTGCCGGGCCTCCTGCGCGCCGCCGCCCGCAATCAGGCGCGCGGTTTCGCGGACCTCGCGCTGTGCGAGATCGGCCCCGCCTTCCACGGCGGCGAACCGGGGGAACAGCACCTGCAAGCCACGGGCCTGCTGGTCGGCCACAGCGCCCCGCGCGACCCTTACGGCAGCCGCCGCCCGGTGGACGTGTTCGACGCAAAGGCCGATGCCGAAGCGATCCTCGCCGCCCTCGGCGCGCCCGCCCGCGTGCAGATCACGCGCAAGGTCGCCGCTTGGTGGCACCCCGGCCGTTCCGGCGTGATCGGCCTTGGCCCCAATGCACTGGCGACCTTTGGCGAAGTGCATCCCCGCATCCTCTCTGCCCTTGGCGTGAAGGGTCCGGCGGTGGCCTTCACGATCCTCGTGGCCAACGTGCCCCAGCCCAAGGTGAAAACCCCCACCCGCCCCGCGCTGACCATCAGCGACCTGCAGGCGGTGGAACGGGACTTCGCCTTCGTGGTGGACAAAGGGGTCGAGGCGCTGACCGCCATCAACGCCGCCCAAGGCGCCGACAAGGCGCTGATCGAAAGCGTCCGCCTCTTTGACCAGTTCACGGGGGAAAAGGCGGAATCGCAGATGGGGGCGGGCAAGAAATCCATCGCCCTCACCGTCCGCCTGCAACCCACCGACAAGACCCTGACCGAGTCCGAGATCGAAGCCGTCTCTGCCAAGATCATCGACAAGGTGACCAAGGCCACAGGCGGCACCCTGCGCGGCTGATCCCGCGCCTCAGTCCTCCCCGTCCCGGGCTTGACACGGGACCTCCACCACCGCCCCAGAGGCCCCGGGTCAAGCCCGGGGCGCGATGCGGCCCGTGCCGTGCAAGCAACGCCATCTGGACTCATCGCCAGAAAATCTGGACTCATCGCCCTTTCGGTTCCTTACCGAAATCCCTCGTCACCGCCCGCTGCGTGCTGACAGTTTGCGGTACAGTTTGCGGCACGGAATGCGGACAGTCGCTGACAACCCGAAAACTCCCAGTCCGGGACTCTGGCAGCCGTGACGAAATCACCGCCGAGACGGGTTGTTCCCTATCGTACTGGATCGCGGTAGTCATGCACCCCGCCCCGCCAGTCGGTGATCCGCCACCGCCCCCCGCCCAAAGGCTCTGCATGGTCGCGCACCAGCGGCACTTTCCCGTAACCGCCGGGAATATCAAGCACATAGGTCGGCAGCAGTGTTCCGCTGATCCGCCCCCGCAGCCCCGCCATCAGCGCCTGCCCTTCGGCAATCGTCGTGCGGAAATGGCCCGTGCCCTTGGCCAGATCGCAATGATGCAGGTAATAGGGCTTCACCCGGCAGGCCATCAACCGCCGGAACAGCGCCTCCAGCGCCTCGACGCTATCGTTGATACCGCGCAGCAGAACCGATTGGGACAAAAGCGGAATCCCCGCCCGCCCCAGCCGCCCCAAGGCCGCCTCCGCCGCCGGGCCGATCTCCTGCGCGTGGTTCGTATGGACCACGATCCAGACCACCGGCCCCGCCAGCGCCTCCACCAGATCCGCGGTCACCTTTTCGGGCGCGACCACCGGAATCCGCGTGTGAATCCGCACCATCCCGACATGCGCTATCGATGATAGCCTGTCCATCAACGCCTTGATCCTTCGGGCAGAAAGGACCAGCGGATCGCCCCCCGTCAGGATCACCTCGCGGATCGCCGGGTTTACGGCGATGTAATCCAAGGCGGCGACAAGGTCCGCTTCGGACAGCGATCCTTCCTCTCCCACCGCCTCGCGGCGGAAACAGAAACGGCAATACACCTCACAGGTTTTGGTCACATGCAGGATGACACGATCCGGATAGCGATGCGTCAGCCCCTTCACGGGGGCATGGACCTCATCCCCGATGGGATCGCCCAATTCCTCGTCCCGGATTATCAATTCGGCAGCCGTCGGCACGAACTGCTGCGCCACCGCATCCTCCGGCCCGAACACCCGGTCTTTCATCGCGGCGGTCATGCGGATGCGCAACACCTCTTCGACACCGGCCAAGGCAGGCGCGGCCTCGGGCGCGATAAGCCCTGCCTCCACCATCTCTGCCACGCCATTGATCGCCCGCTGCTCGGTCATGCCCTGCCCATCCTTCGGGCGCGGCACCTAGCAAGGGGGGCCGGAAAGGACAAGGCCGCCCCGAAGGACGGCCCCGCTTAACCTTCCGTTAACCGTTGGCTCAGGCCTCCGGCACAAGGATCTCGCGCTTGCCCACATGGTTCGCGCGGGTCACGACGCCCTCTTCCTCCATCTGCTCCACAAGGCGCGCGGCCTTGTTGTAGCCGATGCCCAACTTCCGCTGGATGTAAGAGGTCGAACACTTCCGATCCTTCGCCACGATGGCAACCGCCTGATCGTACAGCGCATCATCGCCGCCCTCGCCCCCGGCCCCACCAAGGCCCAGCACAAGGTCGATGTCATCCGCGCGGTCATCCTCTGGCCCCTCAACCACGCCAGACATATAGGCGGGCGGCCCGAAGCTCTTGAGGTGATTGACAATTTCCTCGACCTCTTCGTCGGAAACAAAAGGCCCGTGGATACGCGTGATCTTGGCACCGCCCGCCATGTAAAGCATGTCGCCCATGCCCAGCAGCTGCTCTGCCCCCTGTTCGCCAAGGATGGTGCGGCTGTCGATCTTGCTGGTGACTTGGAACGAAATCCGCGTCGGGAAGTTCGCCTTGATCGTCCCGGTGATCACATCCACCGAAGGCCGCTGCGTCGCCATGATCAGGTGGATGCCCGACGCCCGCGCCATCTGCGCCAGACGCTGGATGCAGGCTTCGATCTCTTTGCCCGCGACCATCATCAGGTCGGCCATTTCGTCAACGATCACAACGATATAGGGCAGCGCGACGGGGGCGAATTCCTCTGTCTCGAAGACCGGCTCGCCAGTATCCTCGTCAAAGCCGGTCTGGATCGTCCGCTTGAACAACTCGCCCTTGGCCAGCGCCTCGCGCACCCGGCCGTTATAGCCTTCGATGTTCCGCACGCCCATCTTGGACATCTTGCGGTAACGCTCCTCCATCTCGCCCACGACCCATTTCAGGGCGACGACGGCCTTCTTCGGGTCCGTCACGACGGGCGACAGCAGATGCGGAATCCCGTCATAAACCGACAGTTCCAGCATCTTCGGGTCGATCATGATCAACCGGCATTCCTCGGGCGTCAGCTTGTAAAGCAGACTCAGGATCATGGTGTTGATGGCGACCGACTTGCCCGACCCCGTGGTCCCCGCAATCAGCAGGTGGGGCATCTTGGCAAGGTTCGCCACCACCGGCTCGCCCCCGATATCCTTGCCCAGCGCCAGCGGCAGCCGCATGTTGCTGTCGCCAAAGTCCCGCGCCGAAAGGATTTCCCGCAGCACGACCTTTTCGCGATGCGCGTTGGGCAATTCGATCCCGATCACCGTCCGCCCCGGCACGGTGGACACCCGCGCCGACAGCGCCGACATCGACCGCGCGATGTCATCCGCCAGCCCGATCACCCGGCTCGCCTTCAACCCCGGCGCGGGCTCCAGTTCGTACATGGTCACCACGGGGCCCGGGCGGACGCTGACGATCTCGCCCTTGACCCCGTAATCGTCCAGCACGCTCTCGAGCATCCGCGCATTCTCTTCCAGCGCCTCATCCGACAGGGTGTGGCGCTGAACGGTGGACGGCGCAGCCAGCAAGGACAGGGGCGGAAGCTCGTATTCCGGCTGGATTTCTTCGAATTTCAGGCGCGGCTGCGCCTCGGCCATTGCCTGACGCGACGGGGCGACGGGCTTTTTCACGCCATGCTGCACGACGGGACGACGGTCCGCCACGACCGGCGCACGGGGGGCGGGGGACAGGTCGATATCCTGATCCTCGGCACCCCAGTCGCGGCCCTCGTCGGCGCGGAACATGTTCTCGCCATCGTCCCAGTCCTCGTCGGCTGCGTAATCCGACACGTGGGCCGGGGCGTGCGACGGCATCGACACAGGCGCGTCCCCCCCCCGCAGCGCCGCGCCAAGCGGCGGCACCACCGTCGAGGCGGCGGATATCGTCGCACCCGCCATGACCGACGATTCCGGGGGAACAGGCACGACACGCGGCCGCGGCGTTGTGTCCACAATCAGCGGCGCGGGGCCACGACGGACGGCAGGCTCGCGGCGCTGCACGGCGGCCTGCACCGCGTTGACCGGACCACCCGGATTGCGGATGCGCGACTTGATCGCGTCCGAGATGCGGGCGCGGATACGATCCTCATCCGGTGCCATGTCGTCATCATAAGCCACCGGCTGCGTTTCCACGAGTTCCGGCTCTGGGTCCGACAGACGGCGCATCAGCCCCGGCATACGGGCCAGAAGGCCCAGCTTTTCCTTGGGCGGCGCATAATGCGGCGCCTCGGCCAAGGGCGCGGCATAGCGCGGCTCGGCCCGCAACTGCACCGGACGGCCCCATTCACCGGCCCCCTGTGCGGGCGACATCGGCGGCTCGGTCATCGGTCGCCGGACGACCCCCTGACGCGGGACAGACGTGGCGTCGGGCTGCCATTCGGCCTGCCGTTGCACGGGTGCCGCCTGCCGCGCCGCCATCGTCGCGCGCCGCCGGTCCTGCATCGCCGCCGCAGCCCGCGCCGTCCCCGCCGCACCCTTGCCTGCCATCGTCATGCCTTGGGAATAGGCCAGCACCGACCCGATCATCAGAAAACGACCGATCCCCCGCACCTCGTGCATGTCGAAGCCGGTCACGAAAAGCAGCATCCCCAGCACGCCGAAGAACATCAGCAAGGACACGACCTTCAGGCTGAACCCTGCGCTGCCGGGGATGATCTGGATCAGCGCCCCGACCATGGTATCGCCAAAAAGCCCGCCAAGGCCAAAGGAATGCGGCCAGCCCGCGCCGGGCACCAGCGTCGCGGCATAGACCGAACACAGCGCCACCGCGATCACCGCAAAGACGATGCGGCCCAGCGCCCGCTCGGCCCCGCGATGCAGCACGAAACGCAGGCCCCATGCCGCAAGGATCAGCGGAATCGACCACACGCCCTTGCCCCCGATGATCAGCAGGGTAGACGCCGCCGCCGCCCCGAACCGGCCCAGCAGGTTCTTTGCAGGCTCTTCGGTCGCCACCATCCAGCCCGGATCATCCGGCGAATAGCTCCACAGCATCAGCGCAAAGCACAGCGCCACGCCCAGAAGCACCAGCCCCAGAAGCTCGCGCCCGCGCCGTTCCAGCATCGCCTGCATGTTCTGATCCAGAAGGGGATCCCGCTGCCGTGCCTGATAGGATGCCATGCTGCCGTTCCTCACCCGTAGACGCAGTCGCGCAGCCTGATCAGCCCGCGCCGCGTTTCTTCTGCCGGGGCCACAAGGGCGACCCGGATATATCCCTTGCCGGGGTTCTGCCCCCCGGCTTCGCGCGAAAGATAGGCCCCCGGCAGGACACGCACGCCCGCCGTGGTCCACAGCTTCAGCGCCGCTTCTTCGCCATCCTCGACCGGAAGCCAAAGGAAGAACCCGCCTTCCGGGTTCTGGAACCCTTGCACACCCGCAAAAACCTGATCCGCGATGCGGAACTTTTCCTGATAAAGCGCAAGGTTGGCCTGCACATGGGCCTCATCGCCCCAAGCCCGCTCGCTCACGCGCTGCACGGGCAGGGGTAGGGGCGCACCGGCAAAGGCGCGCAACTGGCGGATACGGGCGATGCCCTGCGCGCCACCGGCCACGAAACCCGACCGCAACCCCGGCAGGTTCGACCGCTTGGACAGCGAATGGAAAACGAAGATCCGCTCGGGGTCCGCCCCGATCTCTGCCGCGACCTGAAGCGCGCCGGGGGGCGGCGCATCGCGCCAGATCTCGGAATAGCATTCGTCGGAAAACACGCGGAAATCATGCCTCTCGGCCAGCCGCAGCAGCCCCGCCAGATAATCACGCGACGCAATCGCCCCCTGCGGATTGGCGGGCGAACACAGATAGGCAATCGCCACCCGGTCCAGCACCTCTGCAGGCAGCGCGGCATAATCCGGCAGGAACCCCGTCGCCGCCGTCGCAGGCACATAGACAGGCTCTGCCCCCATGGCCAGCGCGGCCACGGCATAGACCTGATAAAAGGGGTTCGGCATCAGGACGACCGGCCGCTTGCCCCCCTTCGTTTCAGGGCACAGCGCGACGGCGGCGTTGAACAGCCCCTCGCGCGTGCCGTTCAGGACCATCAGCCGATCCTCGGCCAGATCGACCCCGTAGCGCCGCTTCAGCCAAGCAGAAATCGCCGCCAGAAGTTCCGGCGTGCCGTCATTCGGCGGATAGACCCCGAAGCCCGCGATGTTGTCCGCCAGCACCCCCGCCACGAAATCCGGCATCGGATGGCGCGGTTCGCCGATCGTCATGGCAATCGGCTCGGCCCCCGGCTTGTGGGAGTCGAGCAATTTCCGCAGACGCGGAAATGCGTAATCCGGCAGGCTTTGAAACCGCTCAGGAAACTGCATTCATGCCTCAATCCCGGGGTCGTACCGCCCCGTTTGACTGCACGATAGCCAACACCTGCGCGCCGGTCCAGAAAAAGCCTGCGTCCCCGGCAACTTGGCCCGCGATGCTGTGGCTTTTCCGACTCTAGCGCAGCGCCCGCGACGCCGCCGCGCCAAGGCGCAGCAGCCGTTCCTCTTGCATCGGCGGGGCCATGAAGCTGATCCCGCAGGACGGCTGCACCGTCGGCAGGGTCAGCGCGCAAAGGCCCATCAGGTTGCCGATCCGGGTATTCCGCAGCGCCAGCAGATTTTCGGTCACGTAATAGGCATTGTCCTCCATCAGCCGCTTTGCATCCGGCGGCAGGATGGCCGAAGTGGGCAGCACCACCGCATCATAAGCGGCGGTCTTCTCGGCCCAAAGCTTCCGCAGCACCTCAAGCCGCCGCCAGCCCGCGACGTAATCCGCCGCGCTGAACCCCGCGCCAGAGCGGAACCGTTCCAGGATGCGCGGAAACATCTTGCCCGGCGCGGCCTCGATGATCTCGCGCCAAATGCCATAGGCTTCGGCGGTGAAAAGGGCGGCAGCCAGACCCATCGCCTCGGCCACTTCCGGCACTTTGCCGTGTTCGATCACGGCCCCTGCCCCGGACAAGCGCGTCAGCGCATCGTCGAACCCTTCGCCCGGACGATCACGCAGATCGTCCAGCGCCACGGTCTGCAACACCAGCAGCCGCGTGCCGGAAAGGCTCGCCCCGCCAAGGTCGGTGGGACGCCCACCTTCCAGCGCCGCCAGCAGAAAGGCGCAATCTTCCACCGTCTTTGCAAGGGGGCCCACGGTGTCGAACCTCTCGCACAGCGGCACCGTGCCCTTCAGCGAAACCCGCCCTGCCGTGGTCTTCAACCCGACAAGGTCGTTCCACGCCGCCGGAATCCTGACCGAACCGCCCGTATCGGACCCGATCGCCGCCGGTGCCAGCCCAAACGCCACCGAAGCTGCCGCACCCGAAGAGGACCCGCCCGCCACCGCGCCCTCGTCATTCACGCAGGGCGGCGTTGCCGTCACGGGGTTCAGACCCAACCCAGAAAAGGCCAATTCGGACATATGGGTTTTGCCCAGACAGACGAGGCCACCCTGCGTCGCGACGTCCAGAACTTCGGCATCATGGGCTGGCACGCGACCCTTTAGCAGCGCAGACCCGGCTTCTGTCGCGACACCCGCCGTGTCGAACAGGTCCTTCCAACTGATCGGCACCCCATCCAGCAGGCCGCGCCGGAACCCCCGCCGTGCGCGGCCATGCGCGGCCATCGCCTCGGCCCGGGCGCGGGCTGCGGTGGTGCGGGCATAGATACGCTCGCCCAAGGGGTGGTTGGCTATGGCGTCCAGATGCTGTTCGGCCAGATCGACAGGATGGATGCGACCCGCCCCAATCTCGCGCCCCAGTTCCGCCGCCGTCAGGTTCTGCCAGTTCTTCGCCATGCACCGCCCCCCGTTTCACCGGGAACGGTAGCGGCACAGCAGCGCATGGACAATCCCGCCCCGACCGCCATATTCGCCCCATGACGCCCGATACCGATATCCTGATTGCCGGCGGGGGCCTGAACGGCCCCGCACTGGCGCTTGCCCTGGCCCAAGCCGGCCTGTCCGTGACCGTGGTCGACGCCCGCCCCGCCCCCGCCCGTGCCGAAGCCGGGTTCGACGGGCGCGCCTATGCGCTGGCCATCGCGTCGAAGCGACTGCTGACGATGATCGGTATCTGGCAAAAGGTCGGCGATCTGGCCCAACCCATCCACCGCATCAAGGCCTCGGACGGTCTAGCAGGCCAAGGCCCCGCGCCTTTCTTCCTAACCTTCGACGCGGCCGAGATTGAGGAAGGCCCGATGGGTTTTCTGCTAGAGGACCGCCACCTCTATGCCGCCTTCCTTGCCGCCCTGCGCGACACTGCGCGGATCACGCTGCTGTCCGGGGAAACCGTGACCGAGCAAGAGGTTGCGGCGAATGGCGTCACCGTCACGCTGGCCAGTGGCAAGACCCTCTCTGCCCGCTTGCTGATCGGCTGTGACGGGCGCGGCAGTGGCACCGCGACCCGCGCGGGCATTCGCCGCGTCGGGTGGGGCTATGGGCAGACCGCGTTGGTGACGGCGATCCGGCACGAAAAGGACCACGACGGCACCGCGCATCAGTTCTTCATGCCGGAAGGCCCGCTTGCCATCCTGCCGCTGAAGGGTGGCCACCATTCCAGCATCGTCTGGAGCGAGACGGAAGAAAACGCCGCCCGCATCCAAGCCCTGCCCGATGACCAGTATCTACAGGCGCTGCGCCCCCGCTTCGGGGATTTCCTTGGCGACATCGCCTTGGCCGGCGACCGTTTCACCTATCCGCTTT
Organism: Pseudomonadota bacterium; assembly: GCA_039798885.1. Taxonomy (GTDB): domain Bacteria; phylum Pseudomonadota; class Alphaproteobacteria; order Rhodobacterales; family Rhodobacteraceae; genus Paragemmobacter. The sequence goes on from JBDKFE010000086.1 coordinate 37,086, forward strand.
CACTGTCGCTGGCCGAACGCTTTGTCGCGCCGCGCGTGGCGCTGGTGGGCGATGCGGCGCATGGCGTGCATCCCATCGCGGGGCAGGGGCTGAACCTTGGCCTGCGCGACGTGGCGGCACTGGCGCAAGTGGTGGTAGAGGCCGCGCGGCGGGGCGAAGACATCGGCAGCCCTGTGACGCTGGACGCCTATCAGCGCTGGCGTCGGTTCGATTCCACGGCGCTGGCGCTGGGGATGGATACGGTGAACCGGCTGTTTTCCAACGACAACCCAATCCTGCGCGCAGGGCGTGACATTGGCCTTGGGGTCGTCAACGCGATGCCGGGGCTGCGGCGGCGGTTCATCCGGCAAGCGGCGGGGTTGCAGGGGGATCTGCCCCGATTGTTGGCCGGGAAAGCGATCTAGTCGAGAGGTCGCGCCTCGCCCACCAGCATGATCGGGATCCCGTCGCGGATCGGAAAGGCCAGATGCGCCGCCTTTGACACCAGTTCCTGCCGCTCTGGATCAAAGGTCAGCATCGCCTGCGTCACCGGGCAGACCAGCGCCTCTAGCATCCTGCGGTCGAAAACCGTTGCGTCGGTCATTGCATCACCTCGTCCCCGGACCCGCCGCGCAGGGCGAATTCGATCAGCGTCACCAGCGTCTCGCGCCGAGTCGACAGCGACGGCGCCTCAAGCAGCGCCTGCTTGTCCTCGGGGCCAAAGGGGCACAGCATCGACAGGGAATTGATCAGCAGTTCCGTCTCTGCCTCTTTCAGGCTCGACCAATCCGTCGACAGGTTCTGCGCCGCGAAGTAGCGGCCCAGCAGTGCCAAGAACTCTTCGCGCCGAAAGCCGGGGTCTTCCTCTGTCGGCCCCAGATCGCGGCCAAACCCGCCCCAATCCACGCTGCACCGCCGATAGGGGGCGAAGCCTGTCACCTCATCCCTCACCCGGAACCGCGAGATGCCGGACAGCGTGATCATGTAGCGCCCGTCCTCTGTCTCGGAAAACCCGGTCAGGCGGCCCGCGCAGCCAATGGCGTTCAGGCGCTTTTCTCCCGTTCCCGGCACTTCGCGCGGCTGGATCATGCCAATCAGGCGGTGCTTGGTCTTCAGGCAATCCTCGATCATCGCCAGATAGCGGGGTTCAAAGATGTGCAGCGGCAATCTCCCGCGCGGCAGCAGAAGGGCGCCGGGCAGGGGAAACACGGCAATCGTATCGGGCAGGTCGGCAGCGTTTATCCTAGGGGAACAGGTAGCCCGCCCCGCCTCTCAGGCAAATATCATCGACGAAAGGCGGCGGCGGCCCTTTAGCACAATGGGATCGGTGGGCTTCAGCGCGTCAAAGATGGTCATCAACTGCGCCTTGGCCGCGCCGTCATTCCAGTCCCGGTCCAGACGGAAGAGGTCCAGCAGCACATCCACCGCCTCGTCCACCTTGCCCGAGGCATGGAGCGCTGTGGCAAGATCGAACCGCGCCTGACGGTTCTGGGGATCGGACTCCACAGCGGCGCGCAATTCCTGTTCCGGCCCCGCATTGGCGGCCTGCTTGGCCAGTTCCAACTGCGCCCGCGCGGCCTCTACCTCCTTGGCCTTGGCGATGGCGGCAGGGGCGGCGTCCAGCATCGCTTCGGCCTGATCCAACTGGCCCAGCGCCAGATGGCAGCGGACCAAACCGCCATAGGCTGCCGCATTCTCGGCCTCTTCGCCAAGGATGGCGGCAAAGGTTTCGGCGGCATCGGTCACCGCGCCTTCGGCGAGCATCTGTTCCGCCGCCTCAAGCGCATCTGCCAAACCGCCGTCGCCGGCCAGTGCCGACAGCTTGTCCACGAATTTCTTGATTTCGGACGGCGGGATGGCCCCTTGGAACCCGTCCACCGGCTGGCCCTGCCAAAAGGCATAGACCGTCGGGATCGACTGGATCCGCAACTGCGCCGCGACCATCTGGTTCTGGTCGACGTCGATCTTGACCATCTTCACCTTGCCGCCCGCCGCCCGGACCGCTGCTTCCAGTGCGGGGCCCAAGGTCTTGCACGGGCCGCACCACGTCGCCCAGAAATCGACGATCACCGGCACCTCGCGGCTGGCGTCGATCACGTCCTGCATGAAGGTCGCCTCGGTGCCGTCCTTGACCACGTCACCCTGCGGCGCCGTCTTTTCGCCCATCCCGAACATCGCATTCCTCATCAGGCATATCTTTGGCCCTTATATGCGCGCGGGGGCCGGAAAGGCCAAGGGGGCAAAGCCGCTTTACCTGCGCGCCGCCCCGCCCTAGCCTGCGGGGCGGAATGAACCGGAGGAACCCATGCCCGTCCTGCTGACCTTTGGCGACAGCAACACCCATGGCACCCCGCCCATCATCGACCGCCGCGAATACGCCCGCTTCGGCCCCGGCGTGCGTTGGCCCACGGTGGCGCAGGCGGACTTGGGCGCAGGCTGGGAACTGGCCGAAGAAGGGCTGCCGGGCCGCACAGCACAGTATGACGACCCCGTCATGGGCGCGCATATGAACGGGCGTGTCGGTCTGCGGATCGCCTTGCAGACCCATGGCCCCATCGACGTGATGACGTTGATGCTGGGTACGAACGATGTGAAGACCCGCTTCGCCGCAACACCCGAAGATGTGGTCACGGGCATCGCGGGCCTCCTCGATGTCGCGCAATCGCTGGAGTATCAGGATCGCCACGGCGGGTTCAAAATCCTGCTCATCTGCCCGCCCCCGGTGGTAGAGATCGGCCCCATCGCCACCGAATTCTGGGGCGGCGCTGCCCGCTCGCAGGCCTTGCCGCCACTCTACGAAGCGCTGGCCCAGTCGCGCGGGGTCGGGTTCCTTGACGCGGGCAAGGTGATCTCGGTCAGCATGCTGGATGGGGTGCATTACGACGAGGCTGCACACGCGGCGCTTGGCAAGGCGGTGGCGTCGGCCATAAAGACGTTGCGGTGACCACCAAGTATCCCATCGAGTGACGAGTCCCCCATGCAGATCGACACAACCGCCCTGCCCGGTGTCCTGATCCTGACGCCACGGCGTTTCGGGGACGCCCGCGGCTGGTTTACCGAAACGTGGAACGCCGCCCGCATGGCCCAAGCCGGGCTGAACTTCGCTTTCGTGCAGGACAACCACTCCTTCTCGGCCGAAAAGGGCACGCTGCGCGGGCTGCACTACCAGTCGCCCCCCCACGCCCAGGACAAGCTGGTGCGCTGCTCGCGCGGGGCGATCCTTGACGTGGCGGTTGACGCGCGCCTTGGATCACCGACCTACGGCCAGTGGATTGCCGAAGAACTGACGGCGGACAATGGACGCCAGATCCTTGTTCCCAAAGGCTTTCTGCATGGGTTCCTGACGCTGCTTCCCGACACCGAAGTGCAATACAAATGCACCGACCTTTACGCGCCCGCCCATGACGGCGGCGTGCGCTGGGACTCATGCGGGATCGACTGGGGCCTATCTTCCACCCCGATCCTGTCTGCAAAGGACGAATCCGCCCCAGCCTTTGCCGATTGGCAAAGCCCCTTTGTCTGGGAGGGCGCAGCATGAAGCTGATTGTCACCGGGGGCGCGGGATTCATCGGGTCCGCCGTGGTGCGGCTGGCGGTGGCGCGGGGGCACCATGTCGTGAACCTTGACGCGCTGACCTATGCGGCCTGCCTCGACAACGTGGCAATGGTCGCGGACTCGCCGCTTTATGCCTTTGAACAGGCCGATATCCGCGACCGCGCCGCGCTGGACCGCATCCTTGCAGCGCATGACCCCGACGCCATCATGCACCTTGCGGCGGAAAGCCATGTCGACCGGTCAATCGACGGCCCCGGCACCTTTATCGAGACCAACGTCAACGGCACCTTCACCCTGCTAGAGGCCGCGCGCGCCTTCTGGACCCGCAAGGGAAAACCCGACGGCTTCCGCTTCCATCACATCTCGACGGATGAAGTGTTCGGCTCCCTGGGCCCGACCGGCAAGTTCACCGAAGCCACGCCCTACGATCCGCGCAGCCCCTATTCCGCATCCAAGGCCGCGTCGGACCATCTGGTCCGCGCTTGGCACGAAACCTATGGCCTGCCCGTCGTCCTGACCAATTGTTCCAACAATTACGGGCCCTTCCACTTTCCCGAAAAGCTGATCCCCGTGGTGATCCTGAACGCCTTGGCGGGCAAGCCCATCCCCGTCTATGGCAAGGGCGAAAATGTGCGCGACTGGCTTTATGTCGAAGATCACGCCGACGCCTTGCTGTGCGTGCTGACCCGTGGCCAGACCGGCCGCAGCTACAATATCGGGGGCGAGAACGAGGCGCGCAACATCGACATCGTCCGCACGATCTGCGCGCTTTTGGACGAGATGCACCCGGCAGGCGCACCGCATGACCGTCTGATCACCTTCGTGACCGACCGACCGGGGCATGACCTGCGCTATGCCATCGACCCCACGCGGATCAGCACGGAACTGGGCTGGCACCCGTCGGTGACATTAGAAGCAGGCTTGCGCCGCACCGTCCGTTGGTATCTGGACAACGAGCCATGGTGGCGCGCGCTACAATCCCGGCAGGGCGTGGGCCAACGGCTGGGGGTCAAGGCGTGAGGCTGCTGATCTTCGGCCAGACCGGACAGGTTGCGCGCGAACTGGCCCGCCGGATGCCCCCGGACGTGACGGCCACCTTCCTGTCCCGCGATCAGGCCGATCTGGCCGATCCCCGCCGCTGCGCCGCCGCCATCGCCGCCCATGACGCCGATGCCGTCATCAACGCCGCCGCATGGACCGCCGTGGACAAGGCCGAAACCGACGAGGCCGCCGCGACCATCATCAATGGCGACAGCCCCGCCGCCATGGCCCGCGCCTGCGCGGCGAAAGACCTGCCTTTCCTGCACATTTCAACGGATTACGTCTTTGACGGGCAAGGCAGCGCCCCCTTTGCCCCGGACGATCCGACGGCCCCACTCAATGCCTATGGCCGATCGAAACTGATCGGAGAGGACGCGATCCGCCAAAGCGGTGCACGCCACCTTATCCTGCGGACAAGTTGGGTCGTGTCGGCGCACGGGTCGAACTTCGTCAAGACGATGCTGCGGCTGGGGGCAGAGCGCGACAGCCTGAACGTCGTGGCCGACCAGCACGGCGCCCCCACCCCCGCCGCCGCCATCGCCGATGCGCTGATCACGGCGGCCCGCGCCTTGGTGGACGGGGCGCAGGGCGGCACCCATCATTTCGCGGGCACGCCCGATACGACATGGGCCGATTTCGCCCGCGCCATCATGACCACCGCCGGATTGCGCTGCACCATCACCGACATCCCGTCTTCGGCCTATCCAACCCCGGCCAGACGGCCCCAGAACTCCCGCCTTGACTGTACCGCCTTTACCCGTGACTTCGGCATCCCGCGCCCCGACTGGCGCGACGGATTGACCGACATCCTGCAGGAGCTTCGCGCATGACCAAACGCAAGGGCATCATCCTCGCCGGTGGGTCCGGCACCCGGCTCTGGCCGATCACCATGGGCGTGTCGAAACAGCTCCTGCCGCTTTATGACAAGCCGATGATCTACTACCCGCTCTCGGTCCTGATGCTGGGCGGGATGCGCGAAATCGCGATCATCACGACACCCGAAGATCAATCGCAATTCCAAAGACTTATGGGCGATGGCAGCCAATGGGGCCTGTCGTTCACATGGATCATCCAGCCCTCGCCCGATGGCCTTGCACAGGCCTACCTGCTGGCGCGCGACTTCCTGAACGGCGCACCGTCGGCCATGGTTCTGGGCGACAACATCTTTTTCGGGCACGGCCTGCCCGAAACACTCGCCGCCGCCGATGCCCAAGAGACCGGGGGAACCGTCTTCGGCTATCGGGTGGCCGATCCAGAACGGTACGGTGTGGTGGATTTCGCCCCGGACGGCACCGTGGGTGCCATCGTCGAGAAACCCGAAAAGCCCCCGTCCAGCTATGCCGTCACGGGCCTCTACTACCTCGACAGCCGTGCGCCGGACTTCGCCGAAACCATCCGCCCATCCGCGCGGGGCGAATTAGAGATCGTTGATCTGCTTGAGAAATATCGCGCCGAAGGCAGCTTGCGCGTCGAACGGATGGGCCGTGGCTTTGCTTGGCTCGACACTGGCACCCATGGGTCATTGCTGGATGCGGGCAACTTCGTCCGCACCCTGACCGACCGTCAGGGCCTTCAGGTGGGCAGCCCGGACGAGATCGCCTTCCGCGAAGGCTTCATCACGCGCGAGGACCTGCTGAAACGGGCAGAGATTTTCCGCAAGAACGACTACGGGCGCTATCTGCTTGGAATCGCTTCGGATTGATACAGGCAGACGACATGATCATGTCCCCGGTGCCTGCGCCAACCTGACAAAGCAGGGCCTGCAACCCTTCCCGCTTTTTGCAACATAGGGGCAGGGAAAATGAACAAGCCTGTCGCCTTGATCTGCGTGATCGGCCGTCTTGGGGTTTGGGCTTCCGGCTAAACTGCGCTCTCCGCCGCCATCCATGACCAGTCCCATTTGGGCATCGCAGGCTGCCTTGCCTTCGCAGGCCTCCTGAAGGGGATGGTCCCCCACAGGCGTCCGGCGTGGGACCTTCCCGCAACGTGTTGAGAACGCTGGCTTAACCCGCGTCAAAGGCGGAAAATGGCTGTGCCGAATTCTGTACCGGAAACCGTACCGCAAACTGTACATACGCACGCCAGACCAAGCTGCGGTTAACCATCCCGCAGCGCCGAGTCGCCCCTTCATCTCGGTCCAAATACCCTCAGGGGGTGAATGGCCGCCTCGGCGGCCAGAGGGGGCGGAACGCCCCCTGACGGGGAGGAGCCGCGCCCGCGCGGCGACGACGGGAAAGGCGTGCGGGCGGAACGCCCGCGCCGCTGGGTCAGGCGTGTTCGGCCACCGGGCGGCGGATCGACCGCGCGGCCAGCAGCACCAGCGGACGCAGGCCCGCGCCGCCGGCATCGACCACCTCGAACAGATGGCGGCGCATCCGGGGTTCCCAGAAGTCGTTGATATGGGCCGCGACGCCTGCCGCGCCTTCGGACTCGGGCTTCGTCTCGAAGAACTTCGAGATCTGGTTCGCCATGTAGATCAGCTTTTCATGCGGGTTAGCGGACATGGGCAGTCTCCGTCAGTCGGTCGGAATGGGTGAAAACCTCGAACCGGTCAGGCCGGGCAAGGGCGATCAGGGTCAGGCCCGCCTCTTCGGCAAGGTCGACGGCATGGGCGGTGGGGGCAGAGACGGCGATCAGGATCGGCGCGCCAAGGGCGCAGACCTTTTGCACCATGTCGATCGACACGCGGCTGGTCAGGACCACCGCGCCCTGCCCATAGCCCGCACGCAGCACATGGCCCGCCAGTTTATCCAACGCGTTGTGCCGCCCCACATCCTCGCGCGCCGCGACCAGCCCGTCGGGCGTCCAATAGGCGGCGCAATGGGCGGCGCGGGTGTAATCGTGCAGGGGTTGGCGGTCGGTCAGGGACGCCACGGCCCGCATCACCTGTGCGGGCGACATCCGAAAGGGCGAGGGCGCGATCTGCGCCACGGGGCGCATCGCCTGTTCAATCGAGTCGATCCCGCAGAGGCCACAGCCCACTGGCCCCGCCATGGTGCGGCGGCGGGCGGCAAGGCGCTTTTCGGCATCCTCGGCCAGCCAGACCTGCACGTCGATCCCGTCACCTGCCGGGACGATATCAACGCTATCGATCTGATCCGGTGTGGCGATGCCTTCGGTCAGGGCAAAGCCATAGGCGAAATCGGTCAGGTCGGCAGGCGTGGCCATCATCACCGCCTGCGTGGACCCGTTGAAGGACAGCGCGACCGCCACCTCTTCGGGCAGGGGGCGGGACCCCTGCTCGATGCCGCCGGAACCGAAGCTCAGGCGGGGAAGGCGGCGCGCCGTTTCCATCATTCGGCCGCGAGGATGCGGCGCGACTGGGCGGCCTGCGCTTCGTATTCCTCTTGCCATTCGGTCGGCCCGTTCGAGGGCGACACCTGCACCGCCGTCACCTTGTATTCCGGGCAGTTCGTCGCCCAGTCCGAGAAGTCGGTGGTGATGACATTGGCCTGCGTCGTCGGGTGGTGGAAGGTCGTGTAGACCACACCGGGCGACACGCGGTCCGTGATCTTGGCCCGCAGCGAGGTTTCGCCCGAACGCGAGGCAAGCTTTACGAGTTGCCCGTCGCGCACGCCGCGGACTTCGGCGTCATGCGGGTGAATTTCCAGCACGTCCTCGTCATGCCAGACGACGTTCTGGGTCCGCCGCGTCTGTGCGCCCACGTTGTATTGCGACAGGATGCGCCCCGTCGTCAGCAACAGCGGGAAGCGCGCGCCGGTCTTTTCATCCGTCGCCACGTATTCGGTGCGGATGAACTTGCCCTTGCCGCGCACGAAGCCGTCGATATGCATCAGCGGCGTGCCTTCGGGCGACTTCTCATTGCAGGGCCATTGGACGGAGCCAAGCTCTTCCAGCTTGTCATAGCTGACGCCCGCGAAGGACGGGGTGAGCATGGCGATTTCGTCCATGATCTGGGACGGGTGGGTGTAGTGCCAGTCGGCCCCCATCGCCTGTGCGAAAAGCTGCGTCACTTCCCAGTCGGCATAGCCCTGACGGGGGGCCATCACCTTGCGGACGCGGTTGATGCGGCGTTCGGCATTGGTGAAGGTGCCGTCCTTTTCAAGGAAGGAGGAGCCGGGGAAGAAGACGTGGGCGTAGTTTGCCGTCTCGTTCAGGAACAGGTCGTGGACGATGACGCAATCCATCGCGGCAAGGCCTGCTGCCACGTGTTTCGTGTCGGGGTCGGATTGCAGGATGTCTTCGCCTTGGCAGTAAAGGCCCTTGAAGGTGCCTTCCACGGCGGCGTCCAGCATGTTGGGGATACGCAGGCCCGGTTCGTTGTCGATCTTCACGCCCCAAAGGGATTCGAACACGTCGCGGACGGCATCGTTCTTCACATGGCGATAGCCCGGCAGTTCATGCGGGAAGCTGCCCATGTCGCAAGAACCCTGCACGTTGTTCTGTCCGCGCAGCGGGTTCACGCCCACGCCGGGGCGGCCGATATTGCCGGTCAGCATGGCAAGGTTGGCGATGCCGATGACGGTGGTGGAGCCTTGGGAGTGTTCGGTCACGCCCAGCCCGTAATAGATCGCCCCGTTGCCGCCCTTGGCATAAAGGCGGGCGGCGGCGCGCAGTTCGTCGGCCTTCACCCCGGTCAGGAACTGCGTCGCCTCGGGCGAGTGGCGGGGGTCAGAGATGAATTCGGCATAATCTTGGAATTCGTCCCAGTCGCAGCGGTCACGGATGAACGCTTCGTCAAAGAGGCCTTCGGTGACGATGGTGTGGGCGATGGCCGTGACCACGGCAACGTTGGTGCCCGGGGTCAGCGGCAGATGATGCGCCGCCTTGATATGGGCGGTGTCGACAAGGTCGATGCGGCGCGGGTCGATCACGATCAGCTTCGCGCCTTTGCGCAGGCGCTTTTTCAGGCGCGAGGCAAAGACGGGGTGGCCATCGGTGGGGTTCGCGCCGATCAGGATGACGACATCCGTTTCCTCGACCGAGTCGAAATCCTGCGTGCCTGCGCTGGTGCCGAAGGTCTGGCCCAAGCCGTATCCGGTGGGCGAATGGCAGACGCGGGCGCAGGTGTCGGTGTTGTTGTTCTGGAACACCGCGCGGGTCAGTTTCTGGACGAGATAGGCTTCCTCATTCGTGCAGCGGGAAGAGGTGATGACGCCCACCGAATGCCGCCCGTGTTTGGCGATGATGCCCTTCATGCGGTTCGAGGCGAATTCCATCGCCTGCGGCCAAGTCACCTCTTGCCACGGGTCGTTGATGGACTCGCGGATCATGGGCGACAGGATGCGGTCCTTGTGAGAGGCATAGCCATAGGCGAAGCGGCCCTTGACGCAGGAATGGCCGCGATTGGCCTTGCCGTGCTTGTAGGGGGTCATGCGGACCAGTTCGTCGCCGCGCATTTCCGCCTTGAAGGAACAGCCGACGCCGCAATAGGCGCAGGTCGTGATGATCGAACGGTCGGGGGTGCCGATGTCGATCACCGATTTCTCTTGCAGGGTGCCGGTCGGGCAGGCCTGCACGCAGGCCCCACAAGACACGCAGTCGCTGGTCAGCGCGGTGTCGGTCTTGGCGCCGAAGGACACGCGGCTGTCGAAGCCGCGGCCTTCGATCGTCAGGGCAAAGGTGCCTTGGATTTCCTCGCAGGCGCGGACGCAGCGCGAGCAGACGATGCATTTCGCCGGGTCATAGGCGAAGTAGGGGTTGCTTTCGTCCTTGGGCAGCCAGTTGGGGTTCTTCTCTCCGCTGGTGTTGCGAACTTCGAAGTGGTTCTCGCCCTTTTCATAGCGGACGTCGCGCAGGCCCACCGCGCCTGCCATATCCTGCAATTCGCAGTCGCCATTGGCCGCGCAGGTCAAGCAGTCCAGCGGGTGGTCCGAGATGTACAGCTCCATCACCCCACGGCGCAGCTGTTTCAGCTTTGCGTTCTGAGTGTGGACCTTGATCCCCGGCGCGACGGGCGTGGTGCAGGAGGCGGGGGTGCCGTTGCGGCCTTCGATTTCCACAAGGCAGAGGCGGCAAGAGCCGAAGGCATCGAGGCTGTCGGTGGCGCAGAGCTTCGGGACGGTAATCCCGATTTCCGCCGCCGCCCGCATGATCGAGGTGCCTTCGGGGACCGTGACGTCAAAGCCGTCGATGGTCAGCGTGACCATGGTCTTCGATTTCGCGGCGGGCGTGCCGAAATCGCGGTCGGGGATGATGAAGTCTTTCATCTCAGGCACCCTTCTTCTTTTGGGCAAGCTGGTGGGCGACGATGGCATTGGCATGGCCGTGGCCCATCGCGTGGGTTTCCTTCAGAAAGGAAACGATCTGCATATGCGGGAGGTCCAGCTTTGCCGCGATCTGGTCGAACCAGTGCTGCATCGGCTGGCCGTATTTCTTTTCGATGAAGGGGAAGTAGGACGCGGGGCCCTGCACCTTGTCCGTCATTCGGCGGCCTCTTTGAGCGCCGGGGTGAAATCATCGGGGAAATGCGTGAGGGCGGACATCACCGGATAGGGGGTGAACCCGCCCAGCGCGCAGAGCGAGCCGGATTTCATCGTGTTGCACAGGTCGGTCAGCAGCGGGATGGCATTCGTGTCGCCCTTGGCGATGCGGTCCACCGTTTCCACGCCACGCACCGCGCCGATGCGGCAGGGGGTGCATTTGCCGCAGCTTTCGATGGCGCAGAATTCCATCGCAAAGCGTGCCTGTTTCAGCATGTCGGCAGTTTCGTCAAAGATCACAAGGCCCGCATGGCCGATCAGACCCTCTTTCGCGCCGAATTCTTCGTATCCGAAGGGGGTGTCAAAGAGGGCGCGGGGGAAGTAGGCACCGAGCGGGCCACCCACTTGCACGGCCTTCACGGGGCGGCCCGTGGCGGTGCCGCCGCCGATTTCATCCACGATCTCGCCCAGCGTCAGGCCAAAGGCGACTTCGAACAGGCCGCCGTGTTTGACGTTCCCGGCGATTTGCAGCGGGATCGTGCCGCGCGACCGGCCAAGGCCGAAATCCTTGTAATGGGCCGCGCCCTTTTCAAAGATGACCGGGACGGTCGCCAGAGAAATGACGTTGTTGACCACCGTGGGCTTGCCCATGAACCCTTGCAGCGCGGGCAGCGGGGGCTTGGCGCGGACGATGCCGCGCTTGCCTTCCAACGAATTGAGGAGCGAGGTTTCCTCGCCGCAGACATAGGCCCCTGCACCCGTGCGGATTTCCATGTCGAAGGCCTTGCCCGAACCGAGGACGGACGCGCCAAGGACGCCTGCCTTGCGCGCAATGTCGACGGCGGCGGTCATCACGTCGATCGCATCCGGGTATTCAGAGCGGAGGTAGACATAGCCCTTGGTCGCGCCCGTGCCGATGCCCGCGATGGCCATGCCTTCGATCAGGGTGAAGGGGTCGCCTTCCATCAACATGCGGTCGGCGAAGGTGCCAGAGTCGCCTTCGTCGGCATTGCAGACGATGTATTTGCGGTCGGCCTTGGCTTCGGCCACGGTTTTCCACTTGATGCCAGTGGGGAAGCCTGCGCCGCCCCGGCCACGCAGGCCGGAGTCAGTGACTTCGGCCACGATGGCGGCGCTGTCCATCGTCAGCGCGCGGCGCAGGCCCGCAAGGCCACCATGCGCTTCGTAATCGGCAAGCGACAGGGGGTCGATCAGGCCGACACGGGCGAAGGTCAGGCGGGTCTGTTTGACCATCCACGGCAGGGCGTCGGTGGGGCCCAGCGCCTTGGGGTGGGACTTCGGATCGGCCAGCAGGGCGGGGACGTCGGCGGCTGTCATGGGGCCAAAGGCAAGGCGGCCTTCGGGCGTTTCCACCTCGACCAGCGGTTCCAGCCAGACCATCCCGCGCGAACCGTTGCGGACAAGCTGCACGGTCAGGCCGCGCTTGGCGGCTTCGGTGGTGATGGCGGCAGCAACCTCGTCAGAGCCAAGGCCACGGGCGGCGGCGTCGCGGGGGACGTAGATTTTCATCAGCGCACCCCTTCGATGATCGCGTCGAGACGGGCTTCGTCCACGCGGCCCACCACCTTGCCATCCACCAGCGCGGCGGGGGCGCAGGCACAGAGGCCAAGGCAGAAGACGGGTTCCAGCGTGATCTGGCCGTCCTTCGTCGTCTGGTGCCATTCGATGCCAAGGCGGTTCTGCGCGTGCTGGGCGACGCGGTCGCCACCCATGGCCTGACAGGCCTCGGCCCGGCAGAGTTTCAGGACGTGCTTGCCTGCGGGGTCTTCGCGGAAGTCGTGGTAGAAAGACATGACGCCATGCACTTCGGCGCGGGTCAGGTTCAGACGCTTGGCGATGACGGGCAGCGAATCGCGGGGGACGTAGCCATAGGCGTGCTGGATGGCGTGGAGGATGGGCAGCAGCGGGCCCTCCATCCCTTCATGCGCGTCGAGGATTTCCCCAACGCGGGCGGCGATTTCGGCACTGGTCTGCATGGC
>JBDKFE010000087.1:0-10206 GCA_039798885.1 Pseudomonadota bacterium
CCCACCCGAGGATATTTGAAGAACGGAAAATGACAGGGGCAGGTCCCCCTCATTTTCCGTCCCCAAATATCCGCAAGGGGTGAATTGGCCGGAACGGCCAAGAGGGGACGCGCGCGTCCCCTGACGGTCGAGCCGGAGCGAAGGCGCAGGCGAGGGGAAAGGGGCGCGCGGGGCCCATGGCCCCGCGCTCCGTTTCGGGCGCGCGGGTCAGTCCTGCGCCAGAACAGCCCTGACGCGCGCCATGAAATCCTCGCCCCGCTTTTCGAAGTTCGGATACTGGTCGAAACTCGCCGCCGCCGGGGCAAGCAGCACCACCTCGCCTGCCTGCGCCTCTGCCGCCGCACGGGCCACCGCGCGCTCCATCGTTTCGCAGATTTCATGCGGCGTCTCGCCGATCTGCAAGGCGAAATCCCGCGCCGAATGGCCGATGAGGTAGGCCTTCACCACCGATCCCAGCAGCGGCTGCAACGCGGCGATGCCCCCGTCCTTCCCCATCCCCCCGGCAATCCAGCGGATGCGGTCAAAGGCCTGCAAGGCCTTGGCCGCGCTGTCCACATTGGTGGCCTTGCTGTCATTGACAAAGCGCACGCCCCCCCGTTCGCCCACCAACTGGCTGCGATGCGGCAGGCCTGCAAAACTCCGCAGGGCCTTTTCGATCTCTTTCGGCCCCAGCCCCAGCGACCGGCAGGCCGCATAGGCCGCGCAGGCGTTCTGGTGGTTATGCGCCCCCGGCAGCCCCGCGATCTCGCGCAGGTCGATCGACGCCACCTGCCGCCCCTTGCGCCACTCTGCCAAAAAGCCCTTGCGGGCAAAGACCGCCCAGCCATACCCCTCCAGCTTCGTGCCCGAAGACACGCGGATCACCCGGTCATCCTCGGCCCCCTGCCCCATCTGGTCGGCAAGGAACCGCCCCTCCCCCTCATCCACGCCGATCACCGCGCGGTCGGGGCCGCCTTCGGAAAACAACCGCCGCTTGGCCGCGAAATACCCGCCCATCCCGCCATGCCGGTCCAGATGGTCCGGCGACAGGTTGGTGAACACCGCCACATCCGGCGTCAGCGCCCGCGCCAATTCCGTCTGGTAGGACGACAGTTCCAGCACCACCACCTCGCCATCCGTGGCGGGGTCGATGTCCAGCACCCCGCGCCCGATATTGCCGGCCATCTGCACCGGACGCCCCGCCTCGTCGAGGATGTGCCGGATCAGCGCGGTCGTCGTCGATTTCCCGTTCGACCCCGTCACCGCCACCACCCGCGGCACCTGATCGAACCCGTCCCAATCCTTTGTCGCGTAACTCCGGAAAAACAGCCCGATGTCATTGTCCACCGGCACGCCCGCCTCCATCGCCCGCGCGATCACCTTGTGCGGCGCGGGATACAGATGCGGGATCCCCGGCGACACGACCAGCACCGCCACCCCCTCCAGCGCCCCGTGCCGCGTCAGGTCGGTCATCGCGAACCCCTCCGCCTCTGCCTTGGCCCGGCTTTCGGGACTGTCGTCCCACAAGAGCGGCTCCGCCCCGCCCGCCACCAGCGCCCGCGCCGTGGCAAGCCCCGACCGCCCCAGCCCCAGCACCGCGACCTTCCGCCCCTGATAGCCCTGCACCGGGATCATCCGCCCACCTCCGTCCTGCACACCCCCTTGGGATAGGAGAAAGCCGCCCGAAGGAAAACCCATCACGACACCCCCTCGCCCTTTCATCTCGGCCCAAATACCCCGGGGTCCGGGGTGGAACCCCGGCGGAGCCAAGCGGCCAAGGCCGCGCAGGCGACCCCAAAGGCGCGCGCGCGGCACGCGCGCTCTGCGTCGCGACGGTGGCACCGCGGACCGGGGGCGGTCTTGCACCCCGCCGCAATCCGGTATCTCCTCGGCCCATGGCACAGACGCTTCCCCCTTTCGCCGCCCGGATGGATCAGGTCCGCCCCTCGGCCATCCGCGACCTCCTCGCCCTCGGCGCGGATCCCTCCATCATCTCTTTCGGCGGCGGCTATCCCGATGCCACGCTCTTCCCCCGCGACCTGCTGCAGGGCGTCTTCCGCGACGCCCTCGCCGACCCGTCGGGTGATCCGCTGCAATACGCCCCTTCCGACGGCCTGCCGAAACTCCGGGCCCAGATCGCCGCCCTCATGACCGCCGACGGCACGCCCACCCGGCCAGACGAGGTGCTGATCCTCCAAGGCTCCCAGCAGGGCCTCGACTTCGCCGCCAAGATGATCATCAATCCCGGCGAGACGATCCTCGTCGAAGACCCCACCTTCCTCGGCGCGCTGATCGCCTTCGCGCCCAGCCAGCCCCGCTATGCCGCCATCCCGATGGATGCGGACGGCATGGACACCGACGCGCTCGCGGATACGCTTGCCCGCACCCCCTCTGCGCGGCTTCTCTATACCGTGCCGGATTTCCAGAACCCGACCGGGGCCACCCTCTCGCTGCCCCGCCGCCACCACCTGATCGACCTCGCCAACCGCCACGACCTGATCGTGCTAGAAGATACCCCCTACCGCCACATCCGCTTTGCGGGCGATGCGCTGCCCACGCTGAAAAGCCTCGACACGCAGGGCCGCGTCATCCATCTGGGCAGCTTCTCCAAGATCCTTGTCCCCGCCCTCCGCCTCGGCTGGGCCGTGGCGGCCCCCCCGCTGCTTGAGAAGCTCGCGCTTCTCAAGGTCGCCGCCGACACCCAGACCTCTACCCTGAACATGGCGGCGGCCGCGCTCTTTCTTGACCGGCACGACCTCTGGGCCCATGTCGCCACCCTCCGCAGCGCCTATCGCCACAAGAAGGACGTGATGCTCGACGCCATCCGCCAGCACTTCCCGCAAGAGGTGACGGTGACCGACCCACAAGGCGGCCTCTTCACATGGGCGCGCTTTCCCCAAGGTTTCGACGCGACCGCCTTCATGCGCGACCACGCCCTGCCCGAGGCGCGCGTGGCCTATGTCCCCGGCGGCACGTTCTTTGCCACGGACCCGCAGCCGAACCATGCGCGCATCAACTTCTCGGCCCCATCCGAAGACCGCATCCGGCAGGGCATCGCCGCCTTGGGCCGCTGCCTGAAGGACCACATGCCATGCCCGTGACCCTGCACGCCACCGCCCTGCCGCCCGCCCCCGACCTGTCGGCATGGGCCGCGATCCCTGTCGCCGTCGCCGTGGACACCGTCCCCGGCGCGCGCCAGATCGACCCCGCCATCCGCCCCCTCCGCCCCGCAGGCCAGCAACCCCGCCTCGCGGGCCGCGCCGTCACTGTGGACTGCGCCGCGCCCGATTTCGGCGCGGTCCTGCACGCGCTCGACCTGATCGGGGCGGGCGAGGTGCTCGTCATCGCCGCAGGCGGCCACCGCGACCACGCCATGATCGGCGACATCCTCTCGGGCCATCTGCGCGACAAACGCGTCTCAGGCGTCATCGTGGATGGCGCGATCCGCGACACGGGCACCTTGGGCCGCTGGGACGACTTCGCCGCCTTCGCCCGCCACGTCACACCGCGCGGGCCGACTGGGGCCGATCTCGGCACGGTGAACGGTCCCGTCTCCTTCGGCGGCACCACCATCCATCCCGGCGACCTGATCCTCGGCGATGATGACGGCCTTGTCTGCCTGCCGCCCGAAACATGGGACGCGGGCCTCACCCCCGCCCGCGCCAAACTGGCACTGGAAGACCGCTGGACCGAAGCCCTGCGCCACGGCACGGCCGCACGGGCCTTCGCCCTGCCCGCGCCGTTCCGCCGCTAGCCCTCGCCCTGCGCCTCGCCGTCATCCGCAGGCACCCAGACGCCCTCGGGACAGATCGCCGGGGGCGCCAGCCCGCGCAACGGGTCATCCAGCAGCGCCGCAATGGCCGCATCGGCCCCGGCCCCGCCCGTCACGAAGACCCGCATCGTCTCAAGGCTCTCGGCCAGTTGCGGCGCGCCCAGCGCATCCTCGGCCACCAACGGCCCCAAAGCCGCCCCGATGGCATCCACCACGGCCAGCATCGCCCCGACCTCCAGCCGCGCCGTCCCGGTTGCATGCAGCCGCGCGGCATGGGCCACCGACACCACCAACACCTCCAGCGCCACATCGGCGTCGCCGAACCCCTCCACCCAGCGATGCGCGGCCAAAAGCCGCCCCGCAGGCATCAACTCGAACCCGACCAGCCCCAGCAACTCGGCCAGCCCGTCCAGCCGCTCTCCCTCGGGCAGGGGCGGGGCGTCCTCCACCGGGGCCCCGCCCACCGCCTCGGTGAAATCCGCAGGCGTGAAACGCCGCTGCGACAGGACCAAGGCCGGGGCCATCGCCACGGTGGGGACGGCAGTCTCCGCCGCGTCCATCCGCACCGCAACCGTCGGCGGTGCCACGGCGACCTCCTCCGTCACGGACAAAGCGGCCTCGCCCACCGCGACCGCAACGGGGCCTGCCTCGACAGCCTGCGCCGCCATCGCCGCTTCCGGCACCGCCTCCGGCTGCGCCAAGGCCACGCCCCGCGCCGTCAGCCGCACCATCCGCTTCGCCTGCGCCCCGAACAACCGCCGCAGGAAGCCCGGCCGCACCTCGACCTCCTCGACAAAGCCCAGATCGCGCAGGCGCACGTAATCCCGCCCCAACTCCCCCCCGCGCGAGGCGACAAGCACCCGCAGGGAATCACGCTCCACCTCTCCCGTTTCGGCCAGCACGGCGGACAGCACGGCAAAGGACGCCTTTTCATGGGGGGCAAGCTGGTCTGGCACGGGAACCTCCTGACAACCGGGGCGGGTGTCCTATGCGCTGCGGCGGCAAAGCGCAATGCCCCCGGATGGGGGCAAGGGCCAGACCTCAAGGCTTCGGTGGCCATCCGCCGATGACCCGGGACGGAACGCCCGACCCCAGCCCCGGCCCGTGACCTGACCCGTGACCCGAAGCCACGGGCCGCGCGGGGCCTGCGCTGTCAGCGCACCTTCAGCGTCGCCAGCCCAATCAGCGCAAGGATAAGCGAGATGATCCAGAACCGGATCACGATCTGCGGCTCGGCCCAGCCCTTCTTTTCGAAATGGTGGTGGATGGGGGCCATCAGGAAGACCCGCTTCCCCGTCCGCTTGAAATAGACGACCTGAATGATGACCGACAGCGCCTCGACCACGAACAGCCCGCCCACGATGGCCAGCACGATCTCGTGCTTCGTGCAGACGGCAATCGCGCCCAAGGCCCCGCCCAGCGCCAGCGACCCGGTATCCCCCATGAACACCGCCGCCGGGGGCGCGTTGTACCACAGGAACCCCATGCCGCCCCCGAACAGCGCCGCGCAGAAGATCAGCAATTCCCCGGTGCCGGGGACGAAATGCACGCCCAGATATTCGGTCCAGTTCGAATTCCCGACGACATAGGCGATCACGCCGAATGTCCCCGCCGCGATCATCACGGGCATGATGGCCAGCCCGTCCAGCCCGTCGGTCAGGTTCACCGCATTGGCCGCGCCCACGATCACCACCATCCCGAAGGGGATGAAGAACCACCACAGGTTCAGCAGCAGGTCCTTAAAGAACGGGAAGGCCAACTGATAGGTCAGGTCCGCCGGATGAAACGCCGCTGCGGCAAATGACGCCAGAGCCGCGATCACCAGACCCGCCGTGAACCGCACCTTCCCCGACACGCCCTTGGTGTTCTGCTTCGTGACCTTCGCATAGTCATCGGCAAACCCGATCAGGCCAAAGGCCAGCGTCACAAGCAGCACGATCCAGACATAAGGATTGTCCCACCGTGCCCAAAGCAGCGTCGACACCATCAAGGCCGACAGAATCAACAGCCCCCCCATCGTCGGCGTGCCCGCCTTGGCGAAATGGCTTTGCGGGCCGTCGTCCCGGATTGGCTGACCCTTCTTCTGCTTGCGCCGCAGGAAATCGATCAAGGGGCGCCCGAAGACAAACCCGAAGATCAGCGCCGTCAGGAACGCGCCCCCCGCCCGCACTGTCTGATAGCGGAACAGGTTGAAGATATCGCCCCCGTCCGAAAAGGCGGTCAACCAATAGAACATCACATGGTCCCTTCGTTCTTTGGCGCCACCGCCTGCCCCAGTTTCCGCAAGCCGTCAACGACAAGGCTCACCTTGGACCCCTTCGATCCCTTCACGAGGATGATATCCCCCGCATCCACCAAGGCCCGCGCCCGCGCGGCAAGGTCCGCCGCCGTCTCGGCCCAGTCCCCCCGCTGCCCGCGCGGCAGGGCCTCCCACAGCGCCCGCATGCGCGGACCCACGCAATGGATGGTCTTCACGCCCTCGATCCCGGGATGTTTCGCGATGGCCGCATGCAGCGCCGCCTCGTCCGCGCCCAGTTCCAGCATGTCCCCCAGCACCGCGATCCGCCGCCCCGCCGCCAGCCGCCCCACACCGTTTTCCGGCACCGCCGCGATCAGCACATCCAGCGCCGCCGCCATGCTCGCCGGATTGGCGTTGAAGGCATCGTCGATCAGATCGAAGCCCACCTCCTCCAGCGCATCCATCACGATCCGCTCGCGCGTCCCGCGCCCCTTTGGTGGCGACCATTGCCCGATGTCACACGCCGCAATCGCCCGGTCGCAGCCCAAAGCCTCGGCCACCGCCAGCGCGCCCAGCGCATTGGCCGCGAAATGCCGCCCCGGTGAGCGCACCTTGAACAACAGCGGCTCGCCCCGCTGCACCGCCCGCACCACCGTCGTCTCATCCGCCAGATCGACCGCAGTCAGCCGCCAATCCGCCCCCTCCACCGTGCCAAAGGTGACGATCCGCACCCCCGCCGCTTCGGCCTTGGCGCGCAGGATCGGGGCCGTCCCGATATCCGCATTCAACACCGCCACACCGCCGGGGCGCAAACCGTCGATGATCGCCGCCTTCTCGCGCGCGATGCCCTCGACGCTTTCAAATGCCTCCAGATGCGCGGGCGCGACCGTGGTGATCATCGCCACGTCCAGATCAGCCATCCGCGCCAAGGGCGATATCTCGCCCGGATGGTTCATCCCGATCTCGATCACCGCGAATTCCGTCTCCTCCGGCATCCGCGCCAGCGTCAGCGGCACGCCCCAATGATTGTTGTAGCTCGCCTCGGCGGCATGCACCCGCCCCTGCCCGCCAAGGACGGCGCGCAGCATCTCTTTCGTCGATGTCTTGCCCACCGACCCGGTGATCCCCACCACCTTCGCCTTTGTCCGCGCCCGCGCGGCCCGCCCCAGATCCTCCAGCGCCCGCAGCACATCGGGTACCACCAGCAGCGGCGCATCCTCCGCCACGCCCTCGGGGATACGGCTCACCAAAGCGGCAGCCGCGCCCTTGGCCAGTGCCGCCGCCACGAAATCATGCCCGTCGCGCACATCCTTCAGCGCCACGAACAATTCCCCTGCCCGCAGCGTCCGGGTGTCGATGGACACCCCCGTCGCTTTCCAGGCCCGCGTCACCCGCCCGCCCGTCGCCGCTGCCGCTTCCTCGGACCGCCACAGAACCATCAGATCACCCCGTCCAGCGCCGCGACCGCGATGCTCGCCTGTTCCACATCGTCAAAGGGATAGACATCGCCCTTGATGATCTGCCCCGTCTCATGCCCCTTGCCCGCGATCAGCAGCGCATCCCCCGGACCCAGCGCATCCACGCCCCGCAAGATGGCCTCGGCCCGGTCGCCCACCTCATTCGCCTCGGGGCAGGCCGCCATGATCTCGGCCCTTATGGCCGCAGGGTCCTCGCTGCGCGGATTGTCATCCGTCACAAACAACACATCCGCAAACTCGCGCGCCGCCGCCCCCATCAGGGGCCGCTTGGTCCGGTCCCGGTCGCCCCCCGCACCAAAGACGATGACGATCCGCCCCATCACATGCGGGCGCAGCGCCCGCAGCGCCGTCGCGATGGCATCCGGCGTATGGGCGTAATCGACGAAGACCGCCGCCCCATTCACCCGCGTCGCGGCCAACTGCATCCGCCCCCGCACCCCCGTCAGCCGATGCAGCACCCCAAACACCGCCGCAGGCTCCTCGCCCGACGCAATCACCAGCCCCGCCGCCAGCGCCACATTCTCGGCCTGAAAGCCCCCGATCAGCGCCAGCGTCACCTGATGCGCCTGCACCCCCTGCCAGACGAAGCGCACCTCCTGCCCCGTGGCTGCGGCCCGCTGCGCCGCGATCCGCAGATCGCAACCCTCGGCATGGCCCACCGTCAGCACCCGCTGCCCGCGCGCCCGCGCCACCTCGACCATCGCCGCGCCATGGGGGTCGTTCACATTGACCACCGCCACGCCCTCATCCGGCAACACCCGTCCGAACAATTCGGCCTTGGCGGCGAAATAGGCCTCCATCGTGCCGTGATAATCCAGATGATCCTGCGTGAAGTTGGTGAACCCCGCCGCCACCAGCCGCACCCCATCCATCCGCCGCTGATCCAGCCCGTGCGACGATGCCTCCATCGCCGCATGGGTCACCCCCGCCCCCGCCGCCTGCGCCAGCAGGGAATGCAACGTGATCGCATCCGGCGTCGTATGGCTCGATGGCGCGGCCCACGCCCCCTCTACCCCGGTCGTGCCGATATTGATCGCCGCATGGCCCAAAGCCGACCATATCTGCCGCGTAAAGGTCGCGACCGACGTCTTGCCGTTCGTCCCCGTCACCGCCACCATCACCGCAGGCTGCGCCCCGAACCACAGCGCCGCCGCCCCGGACAAGGCCGCCCGCGCATCCTCGGCCACCACCAGCGCCACGTCAGACCCCGCCAGAACCTCTGCCGCGATCCGCGCGCCTTCCGTATCCGTCAGCACCGCCGCAGCCCCCATCCGCAGCGCAGGCCCGATGAACTCTGCCCCATGCAGCCGCGCGCCGGGCAAAGCGGCGAACAGGACCCCGTCCTTCACCGCCCGGCTGTCCACCGTGATCCCCGTCAGCAGCGGGTCGCGCCCGCCCCGCGCGGCCAGTCCCAGTTCCGAAAGTCGCTTCCCACCGGACATCGCCGCGCCCCCGCCTCAGTTCGAGACGGCTGTTAGCTCATCCACAGGCGGGGGTTCAACCACCGGACGAAGCCCCAGCAAAGGCGCGGCACGGCGGATGATCTCGCCCGCCACGGGCACCGCCGTCCAGCCCGCCGTCCGGCGCGGCTCGCTCCCCGTCGTCTCCACCGGCTCGTCCAGCGTCACGACCAGCACATAGCGCGGATCGTCCGCCGGGAACATGCTGGCAAAGGTGTTCACCACCTTGTCCTCGTCATAACCGCCCTGCTTGTTGGGCTTTTCCGCCGTCCCGGTCTTGCCCGCCACCTGATAGCCCGGCACATCGCCCAGCGTCGCCGTCCCGTGCTGCACCACCGTCCGCAACATGGAAATCGACGCCCGCGCCGACTCTTCGCTCATCACGCGCGGCCCGTTCTGCGGCACGCCCCCATGCAACAGCGTCGGCGTCACCCGCACCCCGCCATTGGCAATCGCCGCATAGGCCACCGCCAGATGCATCGGACTGGCCGAAATCCCATGCCCATAAGACGTCGTGATCGTTGTGATATCCGGCCATTTCTTCGGCACAATGGGCTTTGCCCCCGGCGCTTCCACCAATTCGATCTGCGTCGGCTCAAAGAACCCCAGCGACTGAAAGAACGCCGCCTGCCGCTCTGCCCCGACCATCAGCGCGATATTGGCCGTCCCCACGTTGGACGACTTGGCGATCACGTCCGACACCGACAGCAGCGGCCCGTAATTCTTGTTCTGGAATTCCTTGATCGTGAACCGCCCCCATTTCTTGGGCGCATTGGCATCCACCATCGTCTCGGGCGTCATCAGCCCAAGGTTCAGCGCATTGGCCACCGTGAAAATCTTGAAGGTCGACCCAAGCTCATACACCCCCTGCACCGCCCGGTTGAACAGCGGGCTGTCCCCCGGGTCCCCCTTCACCAAAGGATTGGGCCGATCATTCGGATCAAACGCAGGCAACGAGGCAAGCGACAGGATCTCCCCCGTCTTCACATCCATCAGGATCGCCGCCGCGCCCTTGGCGTTCAGCATCGTCATCCCGGTGCCAAGGATTTCCTCCACCGCCGCCTGCAAGGTCAGGTCGATGGACAGTTCCAGCGGCGCCCCCGCCTGCTGCGGATCGCGCAGCCGCGCATCCAGCGCCTTCTCGATCCCCGCCGTCCCGATCACTTCCGCCGACGACACCCCCTCCGCCCCGAAGGACGCGCCGCCCAGCACATGCGCCGCCAATTGCCCATTGGGATAAAGCCGCATCTCGCGCGGCCCGAACAACAGCCCCGGATC
>JBDKFE010000088.1:0-52574 GCA_039798885.1 Pseudomonadota bacterium
CTGAGCATGGATTACCTGAACCGGGCACTTGCGGGCTGAACCCCCTGCCCACCAAACGGCGGTAGCCCCGCCACTTCTCTGGGAGGAAGAAGACATGTTGACCAGACGTAGCCTTTTGGGCTCTGCCACCGCGCTTGCGCTTGTGATGGGCGTTGCCGTTCCGGCCTTTGCCGACCCGGACGCAGCCCTTGCAAAATTGCAGGAAACCGTCCTGTCGAAAGGCCCCAGCGGCGAAGACCCGTCGCCTGCATCGGATGTCGTGCTGAGCGATGAAGAGCTGGCAAAGATCAAGGAGATGGGCGCAACGGCTGCCATCGTGATGCACTATGGCGGCAATGATTGGAGCCGGGCGCAGATCAACGGGTTGCAAACCCAATTCAGCGCCATGGGGATCGAAGTGATCGCCGTCACGGATGCAGGCTTCAAGCCTGAAAAGCAGGTCAGTGATCTGGAAACGATCATGGCGCAGTCGCCCGACATCATCGTGTCGATCCCGACCGACCCGACCGCCACCGCAAGCGCCTATCGCGCAGCCGCCGAGGCGGGGGCGAAGCTGGTGTTCATGGACAACGTGCCTGCCGGTTTCGTTCCGGGCACCGATTATGTCTCTGTCGTGTCGGCCGACAATTACGGCAACGGCGTCGCGGCGGCGCATCTGATGGCCAAGGCGCTTGGCCCTGACGGGGGCGAGATCGGGCTGGTCTTTCATGCCGCCGATTTCTTTGTGACCAAGCAGCGTTACGATGCCTTCAAGGCCACCATCGCCAGTGATTATCCCAACATCACCATCGCGGATGAACAGGGGATCGGCGGACCGGACTTTTCGGGCGATGCGGAAAAGGCGGCGGGGGCGATGCTGACCTCTAACCCGAACATCAAGGGTATCTGGGCCGTCTGGGACGTGCCCGCCGAAGGTGTGATGGCCGCCGCCCGTGCGAACGGTCGTGACGACCTGATCATCACGACCGTGGACCTTGGGGAAAACGTGGCCATCAGCATGGCGCAAGGCGGGTTCATCAAGGGTCTGGGCGCGCAGCGTCCCTATGATGCCGGCGTGGTCGAGGCGAAGCTGGCTGGTTATGCCCTGCTCGGCAAGGACGCGCCCGATTTCGTGGCCCTTCCCGCGCTGCCCGTCAGCAAGGACAACCTGCTGGACGCGTGGACGCAGGTCTATTCGACCGAAGCGACCGAGAACGTGAAAGCCTCGATGCAGTAAGCGTTGCCGCGCGGGGAGTCCCTATCCCCCGCGCGTCTGCCGGGCCTTCACTGGGGGCGTTGCTCCCCGCCCGTGAAGGCCCGGCCCTTCCCCTTTTCCTGCCCCGCACAGCACCGGAGACCGACGATGACCAAAGTGATGAACGTTGCCATGATCGGTGGCGGGTTCATGGGCAAGGCGCATGCCATGGCCTATGCCTCGATGCCGATGTTCTTTTGGCCTGCCCCGGCCATTCCGCACCGCAAGGTCGTCGTCGATATCACCGACGGTGCCGCCGAAGACGCCCGCCGCCGCTTTGGCTTTGACGAGGCGTCGAGCGATTGGCGTTCGGTCGTGGCGCGGCCCGATATCGACGTGGTCGATATCTGCACGCCCAACAATGTCCATGCCGAAATCGCCATCGCGGCGGCCAAGGCGGGCAAGCATATCATCTGCGAAAAGCCGCTGGCGCGCACCGTGGAAGAGGCGCGCGTGATGACCGAGGCCGCGCAGGCCGCGGGCATCATCCACATGGTCGCGTTCAACTATCGCCGCACGCCCGCCGTGGCGCTGGCGAAGAAATACATCGACGAAGGCCGCATCGGGCGCATCCTGAATTTCCGGGGCACCTATCTGCAGGACTGGTCGGCGGATGAGAACGGACCGCTGTCCTGGCGGTTTCAGAAGAAGATCGCGGGGTCCGGCACGGTGGGGGATATCGGCACCCATGTCGTCGATCTGGCGCATTACCTTGTCGGGCCGATTGCCGAGGTGATCGCCATGACCAAGACCTATGTCACGTCGCGCCCCATCCAGCAGGGCGGGGTGGACAAGCTGGGCGCGTCAGAGAAATCCGCCGATGCCGAACGCGCGCCCGTGGATGTGGATGACGAGGTGGTTTCGATGCTGCGTTTCGGCAATGGCGCCATCGGCAGCCTTGAGGCGACGCGCAACGCATGGGGGCGCAACAACTTCATCACGCTGGAAATTCACGGGACGAAAGGGTCGATCCATTTCAACTATGAACGGCGCGACGAGTTGCAGGTGATGTTTGCCGACGATCCCGCCGACGCGCGCGGGTTCCGCACCGTCTATACCGGCCCCGCCCATCCCTATGGCAACGGTCTGTGGCCGATCCCCGGTCTGGGCATCGGCTATTCCGAGACGAAGATCGTCGAATGCTTCGACCTGTTCAACGCGATTGCCACGGGCAAGCAGCCCAGCCCGAATTTCGAGGATGGTCTGCTGACGGAACTCGTGGCCGATGCCCTGCTGCGGTCGGGCGAAAGCGGCAAGTGGGAGCGGGTGGAATGACTGCCCCCGCCCCTGTCGCCGTGCGGATGACCGGAATTTCCAAATCCTTCGGCGGTATTCGTGCGCTGGATAGTGTGGATTTCGAGGTCTATGCCGGCGAAGTTCACGCCCTTCTTGGCGGCAATGGGGCGGGGAAATCGACCATTCTGAAGGTGCTGAACGGCGTTCATGTGCCGGAAGAGGGCAGGATCGAGGTGGGTGGCCAGACCCTTGCCACCCCCTCTCCCGAGGCGGCGCGGGCGGCGGGCATCGCCATGAACTTTCAGGAAATGTCGCTGATCCCGACGCTGACCGTGGCGCAGAACATCTTTCTGACGCGCGAGGCGCGCGACGCGCGTGGCATGATCGATGATGCGGAGTCGATCCGCCGCGCGCAGGCGATCTTTGACATGTTGCAGGTGCAGGTCGATCCCACCGCGCTGGTGGGCGATCTGGGGGCCGGGCAGAAGCAACTGACAGAGATTGCAAAGGCCATCAGTCAGGATGCGCGCGTCCTGATCCTTGACGAGCCGTCGACCGCGCTTTCGGTGTCGGATGTAGAGCGGCTTTTCGTCTTTTTGCGGCAGCTTAAGGCCAAGGGCGTGGCGATCATCTATGTCAGCCACCGGATGGACGAAATCGCCCGCATCGCCGACCGTGCGACCATCCTGCGGGATGGCAAGCACGTGATTACCGCGCCGATGGCCGATCTGCCCATCGATGTGATGATCGAACATATCGTGGGCAAACGGTCCAAGGGTCTGGCCGATGTCGTGCGCGGCGGTGCCTCGCGGGGCGCGGTGCTGCTGGACCTGTCCGGCGTCACGGGGCCGCACAAGCCCCAGGATGTGAGTTTTGCGCTGCATCGGGGCGAGGTTCTGGGGCTGGCCGGTCTGCTTGGGTCCGGGCGGTCCGCTTTGGCGCGGGTCATCGCGGGGATCGAGCCTGCCGTCGCGGGCGAGATCCGCATCAAGGGACAGGCCGTGACGATCCGCCGCCCTGCCGACGCGGTTGCCCATGGCATCGCGCTTGTTCCAGAGGCGCGGGCGACCCAAGGCATCATTCCGGCGCATAGCGTTGCGGACAACATGGTCATGTCGGTGATTGACCGCATCGCGCCGCGCGGTCTGGTGAACCGCGCCCGCGTGCGTGAGATTGCCGAGGACATGATCGCCCGCCTGTCGATCAAGACGGCCAGTCGCGACCATGCCGTGTCGACCCTGTCGGGCGGCAATCAGCAGAAGGTGGTGATCGGCAAATGGCTGGCCACGGAACCGGAGATCCTCATCCTTGACGAACCCACGGCGGGGATCGACATCGGTTCGAAGGCCGAGATCATCCGTCTGGTCCGTGATCTGGCGCAAGCGGGAAAGGGCGTGATCGTCATTTCCTCGGAACTGTCGGAACTGCTGACGGCCTGCGACCGCATCCTTGTGATGGCCGATGGCCGCGCGCATCAGATGCTGGACCGGGCCGATCTGGACGATCCTGCGGAAACCAACCCCGAACATGCCCTGCAAGCCGCCGAGCGGCGGTTGCAGGTCGAAATCCAGAAAGCCCTGAGCATCAAGGAGGCCAGCCATGGCTAAGGCAGCAACCGCCCCGGCCGGGGGCTTCTTCGCCAATTGGCGGCAGAACATCATTTATATCGGGTTCGTGGTCATCTTCATCGTCTTTGCGGTGACGCTGAACGACAAGGGGTTTCTGAACCCCAACAACCTGCTGAACATCGTGCGGCAGACCGCGATGATCGCGGTGATGGCGGTGGCCATGACCTTTGTGCTGTCGGCGGGCGAGATCGACCTTTCCGTCGGGGCGGTGGCGGGTTTGACGACCGTCACCGTTGCGCTGGCCATATCCGTCGCCGGGCCTTTGGGCGGTGTTCTTGCCGGACTGGCCACGGGCCTTGCCGTGGGGGTGTTCAACGGCTGGCTGACGACGCGGATCGGCATCCCGTCCTTTCTGACGACGCTTGCGATGATGGGCATTGCCAAGGGCGTGGCCATGTGGATTTCCGACACCGCCGCCGTGCCAATCCTGTCGCCGGGCTATTCGTGGATCTTTGGCGGGGGCTCTGTCGGCCCTGTCCCGGTCCTTATGTTCTGGATGGCGGTGATTGCGGGTGTCGGACATGTTGCGCTGCGTCGATCCGGCTTTGGCCGCAAGGTGCTGGCGACCGGGGGGGGCGAGACGGCGGCGCGCTATTCCGGCATCGACACCGCGTCGATCAAGTTCAAGGTGCTGGTGCTGTCGTCCTGCGCCGCCGCTTTGGCCGGGATGCTGTATGCTGGCCGTCTGCAGTCGGGCCGCTTCCAGCTTGGCGAAGGGGATGAGCTTTCGGTCATCGCTGCAGCCGTTCTTGGCGGAACCAGCCTCTTTGGCGGCAAGGGCACGGTCATCGGCACCATCGTCGGTGCGCTGATGATCGGGATGATCAACAACGGCCTGATCCTGATGGGGCTGGAGTTCAGCCAACAACTTATTGCCAAGGGCGCGATCATCATCCTTGCCGTCGCGCTGAGCCAGAAGCGGGGTTGACCATGTACACGATCATCGGAACCGTCACCGCGCGGCCCGAAACCTGCGAGGAATTGGCGGCCCTGCTGCGGGCGCAGGTCGCGCCGACACGGGCCGAGGCGGGCTGCATCAGCTACGATTTCCACGTGGATGCGGCCGATCCCTGCGTGTTCGTGTTCTACGAAAACTGGACCGACCGCGCCGCGCTGGACGCGCATCTGGCGATGCCGCATCTGCAACCGCTGTTCTCGCAGCTTGACCGTCTGTTGGCCTGTCCGGTGGACATCCGTCCGCTGACCATGCTGTCGGAACGGGTCGACTGAGGGACCTGCGCGGTCTTTTTCGAACCGCACCGCATCGACACGCGCCGCGGTTGGGTCAACGGCATCGGCAAGACAATGAGCGGTGGCTGCGGTCATGCGGGGATATTCAAAGTGCGTCTGAAATTGGGGATGGTCGGTGGCGGGCAGGGTGCTTTCATCGGGGGTGTCCACCGGATCGCGGCCCGGATCGACGGACGCTGGGACCTTGTTGCCGGTGCGTTTTCTTCGGACCCGCAGCGTGCCGCCGCTTCGGCTGCGGATCTGGGAATTGAGGCGGATCGCGCCTATGCGGACTTTGCCCAGATGGCGGTGGCCGAGTCGCGGCGCCCAGACGGGATCGATGCTGTCGCCATCGTGACGCCGAACCACCTGCATGCGGCGGTCGCGACGGCCTTTCTCAAGGCAGGCATCCCGGTGATTTGCGACAAGCCGATGACGGCCACATTGGCCGAGGCGGAAGGACTGGCCGCGTTGGCCCGCAAGTCGGCCGTGCCCTTCGTACTGACGCAGACCTATACCGGTTACCTCATGGTGCGCGAGGCGCGCGGTATGGTGGCGCGCGGGGCCTTGGGCGAGGTGCGCCATGTGCAGGTGGAGTATCTTCAGGATTGGCTGGCGGGGCCTGTTGAACGGAGCGGACAGAAACAGGCGGTCTGGCGCACGGATCCCCTTCGGTCGGGCGATGGTGGTTGCATCGCCGATATCGGCACCCATGCGGCCAATCTGGCGACCTTTGTGACGGGGCTGCAGGTGCAGGCGGTTCTGGCCGATCTGACGGCCTTTGAACCGGGTCGGCGGTTGGACGACAACGCCTCTGTACTCTTGCGGATGGCGTCTGGTGCCAAGGGGATGATCTGGGCAAGCCAGATCACGCCCGGCACCAAGAACGCCCTGCGTTTGCGCATCGCAGGGTCGCAGGGCGGTCTGGCCTGGGATCAGGAAAACCCGGACCTTCTGGAATTCACACCGATCCGAGAGGCGACCCGCCTGCTGCGGCGTGGCGACGGTGGGACGACCATGCCCGCCCGGCTTCCGGCGGGTCATCCTGAAGGCTATTTGGAAGCTTTCGCAACGCTTTATGCCGATGCGGCGGATCTGCTGGAACGGAGGGCGGCAGGTGATGCGGCCGGGGGCGGCGGCATGTTGGCCGATGCACAGGACGGACTTGCCGGGATGCGCTTTATCGACGCCTGCGTTCGGTCGAGCCATGCAGGTGGGGTCTGGTTGCCCGTCTGACAGCGGTGGATCGCAGGTCCCGTTCTGCCATGCCAAGCCCCGCAGAGGCGGCGGGAAGCCGTTTCGCACGTCTTGGGGCGGCGATTTACAGGAGTGGCGGATAGAGAGGCGGGTGAGAGGCTGGACAACGACCCAAGCGGGGCTCGTTACGGCTGCTACCTTCCGGTCCTGACCGGGTTGGCGAGGCGCTCGCCCGCGCCAACCTCTCGGGGGTCATATAGGCGCGTGGGGGTGGATTCGCAAGCGGGGATGGCTGTCCGGGTTTTGTGCCGGAAACTGTACCGCAAACTGTCAGCACGCAGCGGGCGGTGGAGTGGGGGTTGGCGCAACGGGTGGCCCCCGGTGGGGGGGAAGGCGCGGGGCGGGATGGCGGGGTGAACGCCGGCCTACGGGGCTGGGGAGATGTGTTCAAAGGAAAAGGGCAGGCCAATGGCCTGCCCTGTGTCGTGCGATGTGCTGGGACGGTCAGCGGCGGCGGGTGCCTTCGTCTTCGTCCTCATCCTCGTCGTCGTCGCCTTGGGGCAGGTTGAAGAAGCTTTCGGCGTCAGAGAAGTCGGCGGGTTTCTCTTCGCGTTCGGTAAGGGTGAAGGCTTCGAGACCGGCAAGGTTCGAGGGCATCTTGGGTTCGTCGGACATGCCGAGCGACTGTTCGGTCGACACCAGCTTGCGGCGTTCGTCATCGGACATGACGGTGCCTTCGGCAGCCTTTTTGCGGGCGGCGGCTTGGACGGCGGCGTCAAGTTCGGTCTGGCGGCAGAGGCCAAGCGCGACGGGGTCGATCGGCGTGATGTTGTTGATGTTCCAGTGGGTGCGTTCGCGGATCGACTGGATCGTGGGCTTGGTGGTGCCCACAAGTTTGCCAATCGCACCGTCCGAAAGTTCGGGGTGGAATTTCACCAGCCACAGGATCGCGGCGGGGCGGTCCTGACGCTTGGACAGGGGGGTGTAGCGGGGACCGCGACGCTTTTCCTCGCCCACGGCGGCGGCGTTGAACTTCAGCTTCAGCTTGTAGAGCGGGTCTTTCTGGCCACGCTCGATCTCGATACCGTCGAGCTGGTTGTTGGCGACGGGGTCGAAGCCTTTGACGCCGGTGGCCACGTCGCCATCGGCGATGCCCTGCACTTCAAGTTCGTGCATGCCGCAGAAATCGGCGATCTGTTTGAAGGACAGGGTGGTGTTGTCCACAAGCCAGACGGCGGTGGCCTTGGCCATGAGCGGCTTCGTCATCGGATGGCTCCTTACAATATCTCTCTCGGGCCGGGAAATCGGCTGCGGCCGGGGCCGCCATTCCACGATTTCGGGGAAGTTCGCGGGTGGATATAGTGAGTTTTCGGTGCAAGGGGAAGTGAAAATGCGTGTGATCGTTGCGGTGGTGTTGGCGCTGATGGTGGCGGGCGCGGCCCGGGCGGAGGGCGAGCGGGCGGGGGATTTCGACTACTATGTCGCGGCGCTGTCATGGTCGGCGAGTTGGTGCGCGTTGGAGGGGGACGGGCGGGATGATCCGCAATGCGCGGCGGGGCGGGGGGTGGATTTCGTGCTGCACGGGCTGTGGCCGCAATATGAGGAGGGGTGGCCGAGTTTCTGCCGGACGGGGGAGGGGGACCCGTCGCGTGGCCTGACGGCGGGTGCGGCGGATGTGTTCGGCGGGGCAGGGGCGGCCTTCTACCAGTGGAAGAAGCACGGTCGGTGCAGCGGGCTGTCGGCGGCGGGATTTTATGATCTGGCGCGTGAGGCGAAGGGGCGCGTCGTGGTGCCAGAGGTGTTCCGGGGGCTGGTGCGGGACATCCGGCTGGAGGCGGATGTGGTGGAGGATGCCTTTCTAGAGGCCAATCCGGGGATGGACCCGGAGGGCGTTGTGGTGACCTGCCGCGCGGGACGGGTGCAGGAGGTGCGGGTCTGCCTGACGAAGGGGTTGGCGTTCCGGGCCTGCGGGGCGGATGTGGGGCGGGTGTGCCGGGGTGTGGTGGGGATGGAGGCGGTGCGATAGGTCAAGGGCGGCGCGGCGCGGCGCGACGTGGCCGCCGCCCGATGCAGGATGCGGATGGGGGACAGGCGGCGGTTTGCCCCATCGTTCAAGGCCCCGTGCAGGGCGGAGCGGTTGAATTCCTTGGCCCCGGGCCGTCGGGGACCGGCGCGGATGACCTTGATTGTATGGCCGGGGTGAAGGCTGTGGTCCGGGGGGGCGAAGTGGTTGCCAAGGGTGATGGTGGTGGCGCGGCCCGTGGTTCAGAAGCACCAGATTTTGGTATTTCTGCCAAAGGGGCCGCGCTATTCCACCTTCAGCACGATCTTTCCCACATGGCCGGAGCTTTCCATGCGGGCATGGGCGGCGGCGGCGTCTTCCAAGGGGAATTCGCTGTCCATCACGGGGCGGAACTTTCCGGCGGTGATCATGGGCCAGACGTTCGCCTCTACCTCGGCGGCGATGCGGGCCTTGGCGAGATCGCTTTGCGGGCGGAGGGTGGAGCCGGTGATGGTGAGGCGGCGCATCATCACCTCGGCGAAGTTCAACTCTATCTTCGGGCCTTGCAGAAAGGCGATCTGGACAAGGCGGCCTTCGGTGGCCAGCGCCTTGACGTTGCGGGGCAGGTAGCTGCCGCCCACCATGTCGAGGATCAGTTGCGCGCCGCCTTCGTCATGCATCATGGCGACGAAATCGCCGCTGCGGTAGTTGAGCGCCTTGTCGGCCCCCAGTTCCTCGCACGCCGCGCATTTGTCGTCGGAGCCTGCGGTGGTGAAGACGCGGGCCCCCAGTGCCTTGGCGATCTGGATGGCGGTGGTGCCGATGCCGGAGGAGCCGCCGTGGACGAGGAAGCGTTCGCCCGCCTTCAGCCCGCCGCGCATGACCACGTTGGACCAGACGGTGAAGCAGGTTTCAGGAAGGCAGGCGGCTTCTTTCATCGACATCCCGTTCGGGATGGGCAGGGCGTGGGCTTCGGGGGTGCAGACATATTCGGCATAGCCGCCGCCGGGCAGGAGGGCGCAGACCTTGTCGCCGATCTGCCAGCGCGTCACGCCGGGGCCGATTTCGACGACTGTGCCTGACGCCTCAAGCCCCGGCAGGGGCGAGGCGTTGGCGGGGGGCGCGTAGCTGCCCGCGCGTTGCAGGGCGTCGGGGCGGTTCACCCCGGCATAGGCGACGCGGATGACGATCTGGCCGTGGCCGGGGACCGGGACGGGGCGGGTGCAGGGCTTCAGCACATCAGGTCCGCCGGGTTCGGTGATTTCCACGGCGCGCATCGTGTGGGAGAGTTCCATCGGCAGTCCTTAGCGGAAACGGTCCATGATCTTGCCCGGCAGGTCGTCGGGGACCGTGGGGACGCGCCATTTCTCCATCACCTTGGCGGGGCCTGCAAGGATGGCCTTGCCCAAGGGGTTTTCGCGCAGCTTGGCCTTGAGGGATTCGATCTGCATCACGTCGGCGATGCGGCGGTCGAGGAAATCCCACGTCGCCTGATGCCCCGGCGTGTCATCGCCCAGCCAGTAAAGGACGGTGGAGCCATAGACGGCCGAGAGGGTGGCGCGTTTGGAATACCAGTTGAGGTCGCGCGTGGTGTCGCCGAGCGCGGTCCAGATGGCGTCGGCGGTGCCCCAGATCAGGCGCGCGCCTTCGGCGGCGTGCTGGGGCAGGGCGAAGAGGGTGGTGCCCCGGCGGACGAGTTCGCGGTCTTCCACAAGGTCGAGGCGGGTGCGGATGGCGAAGGCGATGCGGTCGCGAAAGCGCATCTGCGTGAGGTCGGTGGTGACAAGGGTTTCGCGCATCCGCGCGTCGCCCTGCTGGTGGAAGGCCACGGCGAGGTCGATGCCGCCGCGCGGGAACAACGCGCGGGCCAGACCTTCGGTCACGCCCGAATCGGTGATGGCCGCGCGCAGGGTGGTTTCGGACCAGCCGTCGAAGGGAACATGGGGAAGCGCGGCCTGAAGCACCGCGTCGCGGGCATTATCTGGGGTGTTCGGGCTGGTCATGGCGGACTCCTTCGGGGTGGCGGTGGACAGGCGGTGCCAGCTTTGTTATAGGGCGCGCGCCTGCACACTGTAGTGCAACTCTAACTTAGGAAGGTGGTGACAACCACATGCAGGTCAGCGTCCGCGACAATAACGTCGAACAGGCACTCCGTGCCCTGAAGAAAAAGCTCCAGCGCGAAGGCGTTTTCCGTGAAATGAAGCTTAAGCAGCATTTCGAGAAACCGTCCGTCAAGAAAGCGCGCGAGCAAGCCGAAGCGGTCCGCCGTGCGCGCAAACTCGCGCGCAAGAAGGCGCAGCGTGAAGGCGCCGTCTAAGGCGTTAAGCGACACTGGGACAGCGATGTCCACCCGATCAACCCCCGTCCGCGAGGCCGGGGGTTTTTCATTTCCGGGGACAGGCGATTTCTGGCGCAGAAATCGCGGCGAAATCTGACGCAGATTTCGCGTCAAATTCCGCCTACACGGCCAGCGCCGTGGTCTGCACCACGGTCCTGAGCGCGAAGGAGGAGTGCATCTGGCGCACCCCGGGCAGACGGCTGAGGTATTGGCGGTGGATGCGGGCGAAATCGTCGGTGTCCTGCGCCATGATTTTGAGCAGGTAGTCGGCCTGACCGGCCATCAGGTGGCATTCCAAGATGTCGGGGATGCGCGCCACTTCCCGTTCGAAGGCGTCGAGCAGTTCGTCAGCCTGACCTTGCAGGGTGATTTCCACATAGACGGTCGTCGGGCGACCAAGGCGGCGGGGGTCGACAAGGGCGACATAGGCGGCGATGAAGCCGTCTTCTTCAAGCCGTTGGGTGCGGCGGTGGCAGGCCGAGGGCGAGAGGTTCACGCGTTCGGACAGTTCGGCGTTGGTGATGCGCCCTTCCTTTTGCAGAACCGTGAGGATGCGGCGGTCGGTTGCGTCGAGTTCTGACATCGCGGGAGAAACTTTCGTGAATGCGGCCTTGTGCGGTGGAATCTACCGCGTCGCGGGGGGCGCGTCATGTGAGAAATCAAAGAAATGGCGGTGGAGGTGGCGGAGACTTTTCCCATACGGGCCAAGGGAGTGCCCGACAGGGAGAGAGAAGATGAAGATCGGTTGCCCCAAGGAAATCAAGCCGCAGGAATTCCGCGTCGGCATGACGCCCATCGCCGCGCGCGAGGCAGTGGCGCATGGGCATGACGTGCTGGTCGAGACCGGCGCAGGGGTGGGCGCGGGCTTTGCGGATGCGGATTACGTGGCGGCGGGGGCGAAGATCGCCGCCGATGCGGCCGAGGTCTTTGCCAAGTCCGAGATGATCGTCAAGGTGAAGGAGCCGCAGGCGGTAGAGCGGGCGCGGCTGCGCGAGGGGCAGGTGCTGTTCACCTATCTGCATCTGGCCCCCGATCCGGAGCAGACGCATGATCTGCTGGCATCTGGCGTCACCGCGATTGCCTATGAGACGGTGACGGATGACCGGGGCGGGCTGCCTTTGCTTGCGCCGATGTCCGAGGTGGCGGGGCGATTGGCGCCGCAGGTGGGCGCATGGACGCTGCAAAAGGCGAATGGCGGGCGGGGTGTCCTGTTGGGCGGGGTGCCCGGCGTGCTGCCTGCGAAGGTTGTCGTGATTGGCGGCGGGGTGGTTGGCACCCATGCGGCGCG
This sequence comes from Pseudomonadota bacterium, assembly GCA_039798885.1. Taxonomy (GTDB): domain Bacteria; phylum Pseudomonadota; class Alphaproteobacteria; order Rhodobacterales; family Rhodobacteraceae; genus Paragemmobacter. The sequence continues at coordinate 12,154 of JBDKFE010000088.1, forward strand.
GGTGGCGGCGGGGATGGGGGCGGATGTCACGATCCTTGACCGGTCGGTGCCGCGCCTGCGCTATCTGGACGACATCTTCCACGGGACGGTGAAGACGGGTTACGCCAGTGCGGGCCTGACGGCAGAGTTGGTGGCCGAGGCGGATATGGTGATCGGGGCGGTGCTGATCCCCGGCGCTGCCGCGCCCAAGTTGGTGACGCGGGCGCAGTTGAAGACGATGAAGCCCGGCGCGGCCATCGTGGATGTGGCGATCGATCAGGGCGGGTGTTTCGAGACGAGCCGCGCGACGACGCATCAGGACCCGATCTACGAGGTGGACGGCATCCTGCATTACTGCGTGGCGAATATGCCGGGCGCGGTGGCGCGGACATCGACGATGGCGCTGGGCAATGCGACCATGCCCTTCATGCTGGCCCTTGCCGACAAGGGGTGGAAGCGGGCCTGTGCCGAGGACAAGCATCTGCTGAACGGGCTGAACACGCACAAGGGCAAGCTGACATACGAGGCAGTCGGCGTGGCGCTGGGCCTGCCGTCGATCAGCGCGCAAGAGGCGCTGGCGATGTGATGCGATAGGGGGCCCCGGAGGGCCCTTGGGGGGCGACGGGGGGCCACGGGCGTGATCCGTGGCCCCCTTTCTGTTTCCCGCGCTTATTTCTTCAGCGCGTCGCGGATTTCGATCAGGATGTCGAGTTCCGAGGGACCTGCCGGGACGGCGGCGGCGGCCGCTTCTTCCTTCTTGGCGGTGGTCTCTTTCAGTTTGTTCACGGCCTTGACGAGCAGGAACACCACCCAAGCGATGATGAGGAAGTTGATGACGGCGGTGATGAAGGCCCCATAGGCGAAGACGGGTGCGCCTGCTTCGCGGGCGGCGGCGAGCGAGGCGGGGTTGGTGCCCGACAGGTCGATGAACAGGTTAGAGAAATCCACCCCGCCGGTGATCAGACCGATGATCGGGTTGATCAGGTCACCCACAAGCGAGTTGACGATGGCTGTGAAGGCCGCGCCGATGATGATACCGACGGCGAGGTCGACGACATTGCCGCGTGCGATGAAAGTTTTGAATTCGTTGAGCATTCCACTGGTTCCCATTGTTCTTTTCGCAGGTCCCCTTGGCGGGGCTTCCGTGTCGTGCGTGCCGACACAGCCGAAAGTATGCCGGGAATATGAATTGTTTTCACGGAATTTATTTACCAGTCACGGTCTGACGGCCGCGCTGCGTTGCCGGGATGCCCTAGAGCGGGCGGATCATCGTGTGGGCAGCGGTGAAGCCGAAGACATGGCGCAGGGGGCCGATGCCTGCGGTGCGGGCGATGGTGAAGCCCATCCGTTCATAAAGCGCGCGGGCGCGGGTGTTGTTGTCCACCACGTCGAGGCGGAGCGTGGCAAAACCGCGGGCGCGGCCTTCGGCGGCGATGGCTTCTAGCAGCGCGGTCCCGACGCCCTGCCCGCGCGCGGCGGGGCTGACGCAAAGACCGTCGAGGAGGAAGCGGTCGCTTTCCACGTCATTGTTGAGCAGGCGCAGGAGGGCGGCGCGCCAGCGGCCACCGACCGGGCCGTAGATGGCGAATAGGTCAGCGCGGGTGCCCCCTGCGAAGGTGCCTTCGCTGGTGCGAAAACCTGCAAGGCCGATAAGCCGTCCTTGGGCATCGTAGGCGGTCAGGCAGTTTTCCGCGCGCAGGACGCGGGCGAGGTAGCGCAGCGCGCGGGGTTCGGGGCCAAGGACGCGGCCCAGCTTGCCGCCGAAGGCCTGCCAGTAGAGGAGCGCGGCTTCGGGACGGAGGTGTTCGGGCAGGCCGCTGTGGATGGTGACGGCGGGGCGGGCGTAGCGGGTCATGGCCCCTCTGCTGCGGCGAGGAGGGTGGGTTCGTGGCCCGCGCCGAGGATCCAGCCTTCTTCGGCGATGCGGGGGTCGGGCGGGGTTTGCAGGAGGGGGGCGAGGGTGTTCGTCTGCGCGAGGCGGAGGAGGGCGCGGGCAAGGAGGGTGACTTGGGCGGCGTCGGTGATCCAGCCTTGGGCGACTTTGCGGGCGACCGCGTCGCGCAGAAGGGAGGGGTAGACTTCGGCGAGGATCGTCTGGGCGGTGTCGGTGGCGTCGAAGGGCCAGACGGCGGTGCCGGGGATTTGCGCGAGGCGGTGGATCATGGGCAGGCCGGTGAGGGACTGGCCGCCGACGGAGCCGGTGGTGAAAAGCTTCCATACGGGTTGCGCGCCCCGGACGGCGCGATCGGCGGCGCGGTGTTCGGGGATGCCAAGGGCGGCGTGGTCGGCGGACTTGCGTTCGGGCAGGTGCGGCAGGGGCAGGGTGCCGGGGCGGCCCCAGAAGGGACCTTGGCCGAGTTGCGCGTTGATGCGGTCGGCGAGGGCGAAGCGGTTGTTTTCGTTCCCCGCGTCCGTAAGGTTTGCGGCGAGCCATGACCAGATGGCGCGGGGGTCGGGTTGGCCGGTCAGGCGCTGGGCAAAGCCGGTGGGGTAGCCGAAGGCGAAGTCGCAGCCGATGAGGAGGCGGCGGCCCGCGCGGCGTTCGGTTTCGATCAGACGCGTCAGATGCGCCTCGGCTGCGGCGCGGGTGGGGAGGTGTTGGGCGGTGGTGCCTGCGGTGGTGGCGGTGCCGATCCAGAGGGTGTTTTCGCCCGGCGCGCGGGCGGGGCCGTTGCTGGCGGACCAGTCGACGATCGCGACGGTGTCGATGCGGTGGGGACCGATGAGGCCGGTTTCCGTCAGGATGAAATCGGCGACCGCGGCGGTGTCGTTCAGGTTCAGGACCGGAACCGGAAGGGTGAGGTGTTCATCCGTTGCCACGGCGCGGACGAGGGGGTCTGTGGTCTGGATCAGGTCGTGGTTGGTTTCGCGGCGCCAGACTTCGAGTTTGCGGTGGGAGTCGCGCTTGTAGCCTTCGACAAGGATCAGGTCGACGGGGGCCATGCGGGCGAGGACGGCGGAAAGGTCGGGTTCGGGGCCGCGATGTTCCACCATCAGGGCGTAGCGGTCCTTGGAGGCGAGGACGACTTCGCGCGCGCCGGCCTGACGGTGGCGGAAGGTGTCCTTGCCGGGCTGGTCGAGGTCCACGTCATGGTGGACATGTTTCACGGTCGAGACGGAGAAGCCGCGCCCGGTGATTTCGGCGACGAGCCGTTCCATCAGGCTGGTCTTGCCGGAGTTTTTCCAGCCGATGATGCCATAGACCCTCATGACAAGGCAGAAAGGCGGGCCTCGGCTTCGGCGAGGTCTTGGGGGGTGTTGAGGTTGGTGAAGGCCCCGTCATCGGGGAAGTCGGCGCGGGCGGCATCGTGGGCGTCGGCGAAGGCGCGGACCGAGGTTTTCGCCCCACTGGCGAGGAAGGCGCGGAGGGGGGCGCGGAGGGTGACGGGCCAGAGGCCGAAGGTGGGGTGGTCGTTGCCTGCCGAGCGGGCGAGGGCGGGCGCGCTGTCAGAGGCGAGGAGGAGGCGGGGCGTCAGGTCGGGCGGCAGGAAGGGCGCATCGGTTGGGGCGGTGACGAGGTGGGTCGCGCCAAGGGGGGCCGCCCAGTCCAGCGCGGCGAGGAGGCCGGAGAGGGGGCCTTGGGACGTGCCGTCATCGGGCAGGACGGGCAGGCCAAACCGGGCAAGGCGCGCGGGGTCGCCGTTGGCCGAAAGGGCGAGGCGTTCGACCTGCGGTTCCAGACGGTCGATGACATGGGCGATGAGGGGGCGGCCTGCGAGGGGAAGCAGCGCCTTGTCGGCACCGCCCATGCGGCGGCCCTGTCCGCCTGCGAGGATCGTTCCGAAAATGCGCATCGTGATCTTTCCCTTCGCTGCGGAAAGGCCTAAGCCGTTCGGCGCGCGAGGTAAAGCGCGAGGAATGATGACCCCCGTCCGACAAGCCTTTCTGCGTGGCCTGATCGCCGCCGCCCCGATGACCGTGGTTGTCGGGCCCTTTGCCGTGCTGTTCGGCGTTGTGGCGACGGAAGCCGGGCTGAACGTGTTCGAGACGATGCTGTTCACGATCAGCGTCTTTGCCGGGGCGTCGCAATTCGCCGCGTTGCAGACGATGCAAGAAAATGCGCCCGTCATCGTGGTGCTGGCGACGGCCTTGGCGGTGAATCTGCGGATGGTGATGTATTCGGTGACGCTGGCCCCGCATTTCGGGGAATTGCCGCTGCGGTCGCGGGCGCTGATGGCCTATTTCCTTGTGGATCAGAGCTTTGCGACGACGGTGGCCGAGATCGACCGCAAGCCGGGGATGACGGCGCGCGAGAAGCGGGCGGTGTTTTTCGGCGCGGTGGTGGCGGTGGCACCGCTGTGGTTCGCGGCGTCTTTCGCGGGGGCGATGATCGGGCGGGCGATCCCAGAGGAGTATGCGCTGGATTTCGCGCTGCCCATCACCTTTCTTGCCATGGTCGCGCCGATGCTGCGGAGCCTGCCGCATCTGGTGGCGGCCGGGGTTTCCATCGCGCTGTCGCTGCTGTTGGCGGGGATGCCCTATGGGACGGGGCTGCTGGTGGCGGCGTCGGTTGCCATGGCGGTGGGGGCTGGGGTGGAGCGGTGGCGCGAGGGGCGGGGATGATCGACAAGACCGCCTTCTGGATCGTGCTGCCGGTTCTGGCCTTTGGGACCTATGCGATCCGGTTTTCCTTTTTGGGCACGCTGGGGGCGCGGCCCTTGCCCGATTGGCTGACGCGGTGTCTGCGCTATACGGCGGTGGCGGTGCTGCCCGCGTTGGTGGCACCGGGGGTGCTGTGGCCTGCGGCGACGGGGGGGCAGACGGACCCGGCGCGGTTGGCGGCGGCGGGGGTGACGCTGCTGGTGGGGCTGATCACGCGCAGCACGATGGCGGCGATCCTAGCGGGGGGTGTCACGCTTTACGCGCTGCTGGCGGCGGTGGGTTAGGTCTGCGAGGGGGGGGGGAGGCCGCGGCTATTGCCCCGGCAATCCGTCTGCGGACAAGGCGCAGGGCGCGCCCGGGCAGGTGCAACCCCCATCGAGGCGGCGCGGGAAGGTCCAACCGCTCGGCCCAGATCCAGACCGCGACTGCGGCCATTGCCGCCAGATGGCCACCCGGGACAAGCAGGGCCAGCAGCATCAGCGCCCAGCAGGAACGAAGGCACCACAGGCCCCGGTCCAGCCCGAGGCGGAACGCATCCCGATGGGCCTGTGGGGCAAAGGCCGACAAGGGCGGATACAGGTGGCAGCGGTTCAGCGCCCGTTGCTTGGCCGGGGATAGCTGCCACAGCAGGGCCAACGCCAGACCGATCAGGACGGGAAGGGTCGTGTCTTGCCCCGCCCCGAGGCGCAGCGTGACCGATCCCGTCAACAGGGCGATCCCCGCAAGCATCCACACGACAAGGTAGCCCGTGAGGCAGGCAGTCTGCATCGGCAGGCGCAGCGGGCGAAAGGCCGATCGCCGGACATGGGCAAGCGTGTCCGAAAGAACAGGAAGCATCATCGCGACAAGCATCAAGAGCCATGCCAGCAAAAGCGAAAGGGCTGAGACCTGCGACAGGAAGAAGGCGTAGGTTTCGGGTGCCGGGACCGACCAGAGCAGCGCCGATGAACAAAGTTCCGGCAGGCCCGAGACTGCGGCAGGTCCAGCCAGAAGCACCCATGCCGCAGCAGAGATGACGGGGATAACGGGCGGGTGTTGCCATCCCGCCCCCGTTCCGGTCTCCGTCGCCGTCGTCATCGCGGACTTTGGCGGATGCGCCGTCACCCCGGTTGCCGGTGCAGGCTGATCCGCCCGATGCGCACGTCTGCGGTTTCGGGGATCGTTTCGACGGGAAGGATGTCGACGTTGATGGCCTGACCGTCCAGCCCATCGCCAAGGTGCAGCCGATCCACGATTTCTGTGACCTCGAGTGTGACCGTGATGCCGCTGCCGCCGTGCGGGCCGTCCGGATTGGTGGCTTGCCGGAGCCCGAAGAGAGACACGCCTCCGACATGGTGGGCCTGCCGCGTCACGTCGTCTTGGGCCCCTTGGGGCAGGCCCAGATACACCGAGAAGGCACCGGCATTGGACAGGCCGGTGATGTTTTCCAGCGTCAGGTAGACCCGGTCGGGCACCGTTTCACGCGATGCGAAGCTGAGAAGCAGGCGGTCCCGCGCCACGGGTGCGACGCGCAGGGCGCTGCGGATGGGCTGTGCGCCCCTGATGGCCAACGCCTCGGGGCTTGCCGCCATCATCTCTTCCGACCGGACCTTGTCCATTCCACGTTCCGCTGTTCCTGCCAGTGCCGCCGTCGCCCTGATGCCACCACGCGCCGCAACGGCCAGTGCCGGTGCGGTGGCCGCCCCCGGCGTCAGATCGTCATAGGCATAGCCCAGTGCCTCGATGTCCTGCATCTGGGCGGGCGCATAGGTCCATTGGCCCCCCTGCGGCGTGGGCATCGCGAATCCGCGCTGGCCGATGCTGGCCGGACCGTTCAGCCATTGGCCGTCGGTCGGATTGGCCCAGTCGGTCGGCGCGGAACGGGGCTTGTCCGCCGGGTAGCTGTTCCAGCTTTGCCACAGACGGTCGATGTTGCAATGGTGAAGGTAGAAGATCGGGTCGAGCGCCGCCGCCGACGGATCGGCCATCACCCCTTCCAGCGGCTGCCCGGCAAAACCGTTCGGGGCGTCCGGCGGGAAGGTGCCGGTGCTGCTTTGCCCGCCGACAAGGACGTGGACCATGTTGTGGGGGTTCGATTCGAGTCCGCCGCTGCGGGCGCCGGACCAACTAAAGCCGGTCTTGGGCCCGCCAAACCCGACGGAAATGGATGGCGCGGGCGGGGTGAAGACGGGGTCGCCCATCGGCTTGAGATTGGTTTGCGTCCAGATTGGGTACGGCTTCGCCGTTGATAGGACGCCGTAGCGTTGCACGACGTAAAGAGGGTTGTCCCCGGCCCCGTCGGGCCAGTCGGGCGATAGGAACGCGCCCGGAAGGCGGTTCTGGCCCGTGCCGAAATAGTTCCAGTAGGGCAGCGCCCAGTCATCGGCCGGGCCGCCAAGTGCGGCGATCTCGGCCCGGATCTGGGCTTCGATCGCCATGAGATAGCCGCGGTGCCACGGCAGGAAGTACCAGCTCTGATGCTGGCACTGGTTCCAGAAGATGGCCTGATCCTGCGGCGATGCGTCGGGCTCACCCTTGCGGGTGAAACCGTAGAAATCCCAAAGCCAGCGGTCGATGCCATGGATGGCGGCGTAGAACGTCCATCCCTTCGGGTCGGCGAGCGGCCGCGATTTCATCGCCTTTACGCCGCGTGCATACCAAAGGACCGGATCTGCCCAGTCATTGCCAAGGTCAAAGACATTCTGCCGTAGCCTTACCATTGCACCACCTACTCTTGCGAAACACTGCGGCACCCATGATGTGCACAGTTTGCAATACAATCATGACGGGAAACCCCTTGGCAACAACAACCTTTGCGCTCTCTCACGCTGGGCAAGGCGCAGGGTGCCAGTCTCTACGACCGACTGGACGATTCCAAAACCGGTCAAGGATTACCCGGTGACAGGAAGGTCGGCACGGCAAGAGTGGCCGGTCAGATCGGGTCCTGCGTCGCTTGGACGAGAAGGACACCGTGGTTCTTGTCGGCGTCTTCGTCGTAGATCGTCCGTGAGCGGACGCCTGGCAGGTCTTCGAAGGCCTCCATCAGGCGTTTCGGAAAGGGTGTCCGGGGCAGCGATTCAAAGCCCGGCACGCCGCGCAGGACGGATGAGATGGCGGTGGTGCATTGGGCCTTGGGCACCGCGCCGTAGGCTTTCACGCGCTGCACAAGCAGGGCGGCCACGCCCGGCGACACCGCGACCGTCTGTTCGACGACGCGATAGGTTTCGCGGGCATGGTAGTCGATGTAGAAATTCACGATGCGCGGCGTGATCCCGAAATGCACGTCGTTGCGTTCGGGCACACGGGGATGGTTCCAAGTTCCCGCCGGGTCGAACATGATCCGTTCGGAGTCGTTGATCATCAGCCCGCTATGCGCGCCCGACCCCGAGCGGTTGTTGATGACGGTGAACAGGGTCACCTCGTTCGGGCCGTCATGCACGTAGCGCGCCGCCTGCACCTGTTCGTCGGGTGCCCATTTGGGTTCTGCTCCGCAGGCCGCGAGGGTGACGAGCGCGAGGAGGGCAAGGACGGCGCGCAACATGACTTTATCCAAAAGGGGGTCTGAAATCCGGGCGGGCCGGGATCAGGCGTTGACGAGGGCGAGGAAGATCAGGGTCGCGAAGATGATGATCACGCCCCATTGCGTGAATTTCATGAAGCCCGCGAAGGTCTTTTCCTGGGCGCGGATGTCCATGCTGCCCGGCTTGTGTTCGCTGTGATGGTCGGCCATTGCGGTTCCCTTTTGCGTGGTCTTTCCGCGCCGCATAGCCGATTCACGCCCCGCTGTCACCCCTTGCGGGAGTCGCAGGTGGGGGATCAGGCTGAGGCGTCGCCGCTTTCGCCGCCTGCCCATTGCTGCATCATCTGGAACCCGATGCGCCGGGGCGGTTCGTCGGGGGTTTCCTTGGGCACGGCGCGGAGGATGACGTTGAGTTGGGTGACGTGCTGGATGAGTTGGGTTTTCAGCCCGTCCTCGTCGCGGCCATAGAAGGTGACGAGGTCGGGGTCGAAGAAGCCGACGCCTTCGATGGTCAGCACGCCCGCCTGACCGCCGGTAAAGCCCATCGCGACCTCTTGCGTGGCGTCGAGTTGGGCTTCGAAATTCTGGATGTAGAGGATGAGGCGTTCATAGGCCCATTCGGCGGGGCTTTTGTCTGCGACCTTGCGGCGGGTCGCGGCCTTGGGGAGGGGTTTGGTTTCAAGCTGGCCGCATTCGGCGGGGTCGGCATGGGTGGCCACCGCGCGGGGCAGGGCGGTGGCTGTGGCGGAGGGGGTGGATTTCTTGGGCATGGGAACAGGGAAGGGGATCGGCGGCGGTGGTGCAAGGGGTTTGGCGACGGGACGGCGAAGTTTGTCGCAAACTTCGCGCCGATTTCTGGCGCAGAAATCGGGGGTGGGGCGGAATTTGCGTCAAATTCCGCTGCACATCCTGCGTCAGGATTTGCCGTGCCAGAGCCATGCGCCGTCGGGCGAGAGGGTTCGGCTGACCTGTCCGCGTTTGAGCAGGCAATTCAGGTGGGCGACGGATTCGACCAGTGCCATGTTGTATTCGGGGCCGTCGATGTCGCGCTTGAAGATCGGCAGAAAGCAATCGGCGGCGGTCTGCGGTGTGGTCAGGTGGTCGAGCAGGCGGGTGAGGGCTGATTCGTGATTCTCGGCCATCTGTTTCAGGCGGAGGGGCAGGCCGGTGAAGGGCAGTTTGTGACCGGGCAGGACGAGGTGGTCTTCGCGGGCGAGGGGGGCGAAACGGGCGCAGCTGTCCAGCCACTCGGTCAGGGGGTCGGCGTCCGGTTCGGTCGGATAGACGCCGATATTGGCCGAGATGCCGGGGAGGAGTTGGTCGCCACCAAGGATGAGGGGGTCGTCAAGGCTCCAGAGTGTGGCGTGTTCGGGGGCGTGGCCGTCGCCCGTGCGGATGGTCCAGCGGCGGCCAGCGGCGGTGATCGTGTCGCCGTCCTTGATGCGGGTGAAGCCGGGGGGGAGGGGGTCCACGACATCGGCGAAGTTGAAGGGACGGGTGGTGGCGTAGCCGTGCAGGCGGGATTCGGGGACGCCCGCGCGGCGCTGGAAGGTGACGGCTTCGGGCAGGGGCAGGGGGTGTTCGTCAAGGACGAGCATCCGGGCGTAAAGCCAACTCGTGCGGGTGGTCAGGAGGTCCGCGCCGCGCGACTGGAACCAGCCGGCAAGGCCGATATGGTCGGGGTGGTAATGGGTGACGAGGATGCGGGTGACGGGTTTTCCGGCGAGGGGGCCTTGCAGCAGGCCTTCCCAGATCGCCTTGGCGCGTTTGCTGGAAAAGCCCGTGTCGATGATCGTCCAGCCGTCGCCATCGTCCAGCGCGTAGACATTGACGTGGTCCAGCGCCATGGGCAGCGGCAGGCGCAGCCAGAGGATGCCTTCGGCGATTTCGACGGCGGCGCCTTCGGTTGGGGCGTCGGGGAAGGGGTGGCGGATGCCTGTTTCGGTCACGCGGCGAGGTCTTCCGGGGTCAGGGCGTAAAGGTCTGCCGCGCCGAGGCGGGCTTGGGTCAGGAGGCCCGCCTGTTCGGGCAGAAGCCGCTTGATGGCAATGCGGGCGAGTGCCGCACGGGTGCTATCGGCATGTGCCGCGCGCAGGTGGGCATCGGCCCCAAGGATCAGGGCGAAGGCGCGCAGGTAGGGGACGGCGCCTGCGAAGCGGTCGGTGAGGTCCTGTTTCAGCAGGGCTTCGGTGGTTTCGCGCAGGGATTCGGCGGCTTGCCAAAGGTCGGTGGCGAGGTCGGGATGGGGGGTGCGGGCGGCTTCGGCGTGGGACTGCACCTCGTCGATCAGGGCGAAGGCGGCGGTGCCGCCATCGGCCATCTTGCGGGCGGTCAGGTCCATGGCCTGAATGCCGTTGGTGCCTTCGTAGATCGTGGTCACGCGGACGTCGCGGGCGAATTGGGCGGCGCCGGTTTCTTCGACAAAGCCCATGCCGCCGTGGATCTGGATGCCGAGATGGGCAAGTTCGTTGCCCGTGTCGGTGCCATAGGCCTTGGCGATGGGGGTGAGGAGGGCGGCGCGGGCCTGCCATTCGGGGGCGGCGGTGGCGGCGGCCATGTCGATCGCATGGGCGCAGGAAAGGGCGATGGCGCGGGCCGAGAAGAGTTGCGCGCGCATGGAGGCGAGCATGCGGCGGACATCGGCATGGTCGGCGATGGGGGCACGGCCTGTGGGGGTGCGGCCCTGCTGGCGGGTCTGGGCATAGGCGAGTGCTTGCTGAAACGCGGCCTCGGCGATGCCGATGCCTTGGGCCGCGACGCCGAGGCGGGCGTTGTTCATCATGGTGAACATGGCGGCCATGCCCTTGTGGGGTTCACCCACCAGCCAGCCCGTCGCGCCGTCATATTGCATCACGCAAGTGGGGGAGCCGTGGAGGCCCAGCTTGTGTTCAAGCGAGACGACCGAGAGCCTGTTGCGTTTGCCCGGATTGCCCTGCGCGTCGGGCAGGAATTTGGGCACGAGGAAGAGCGAGATGCCGGACGTGCCCGGCGCACCGTCGGGCAGGCGGGCGAGGACGAGGTGGCAGATGTTCGGCATGAAATCCGCGTCGCCCCATGAGATATAGATTTTCTGCCCCGTGATGGCGAAGGTGCCGTCTGGGTTGGGGTCTGCCTTGGTCCGCAGCGCGCCCACGTCGGAACCGGCCTGCGGTTCGGTCAGGTTCATGGTGCCGGACCATTCGCCCGAGGTGAGTTTCGGCAGGTAGAGCGTGCGGAGGGCGGCGGAGGCGTGGTGTTCCAGCGCCTCGATCTGGCCTTGGGTCAGGAGGGGGTTGATCTGCAGCGACAGGCAGGCGGCCGACATCATCTCATTCACGCAGGTGGCGAGGGTGAGGGGCAGGCCCATGCCGCCGTTTTCGGGGCGGGCGGCCATGCCGACCCAGCCGCCATGGGCAAGGGCGCGGTAGGCCTCGGCAAAGCCGGGGGAGGTGCGGACGACGCCGTTTTCCAGCCGGGCGGGGTGTTTGTCGCCCATGCGGTTGAGGGGGGCGAGGGTGGTTTCGGCAAGGCGCGCGGCTTCGGTCAGGACGGCGGTAGCGGTGTCGCGCGTGGCTTCGGCGAAGCGGGGCGTGGCGGTGAGGCGGTCGTAGCCGAGGATGTGGTCGAGGAGGAAAGCGTAATCGGACAGGGGGGCGCGGTAGGGCATCGGGTCATCCTTCGGGTCGGTCCTCTGGCCGCTTGGCAAGGGGGCCGCGCGGGGGTAATGGCAGGGGACCTGTAAAGGATTGCAGGGCTTGGCTTTCCGGACAACCAATACGCTGCGTCAGATGGTGACAGAGGATTTGACCGATAGCCCCGCAGGGGTGGCGCGCGCGGCAGAGGTGCTGCGGGGCGGGGGGCTGGTCGCCTTTCCGACCGAGACGGTTTACGGGCTGGGGGGCGATGCGCGGGATGACCGGGCGGTGGCGCGGATTTTTGACGCGAAGGGGCGGCCCCGGTTCAATCCGCTGATCGTGCATGTGCCGGATGTGGAGACGGCGCGTCTCTACGCGGTGTTCGATGCGCGGGCAGAGGCTTTGGCGGCGGCGTTCTGGCCGGGGCCTTTGACGTTGGTGCTGCCGTTGCGCGACGGGGCGGGGCTGTCGCCCCTTGTGACGGCGGGGCTGGAGACGGTGGCGATCCGGGTTCCGGCGCATCCGGTGGCGCGGGCGTTGCTGCGGGCCTTCGGGGGGCCGTTGGCGGCGCCGTCGGCCAATCCGTCGGGGAAGGTGTCGCCGACGCGGGCGGCGCATGTGCGGGCGGGATTGGCGGGGCGGATTGAGGCTATCGTGGATGGCGGGGCCTGCGCGGTGGGGGTCGAGTCGACGATCCTAGGGCTGGACGGGGCGGCGGCGTTGCTGCGGCCCGGTGGGGTGGCGGTAGAGGCGGTCGAAGCGGTGCTGGGCGTTGCGCTGGTGGCGGGTGGATCGGCTTCGAAGCCGACTGCGCCGGGGCAGTTGGCCAGCCATTATGCGCCGGGGGCGGCGGTGCGGCTGGACGTGGTGGTGCCTGCGGCGGACGAGGTGTTCGTGGGGTTCGGGGCCTGTCCGGGGGCGGCGTTGTCGCTGTCGGAAGCGGGCGATGTGGTGGAGGCGGCGGCGCGGCTGTTCCATGTACTGCGCGAGGCGGACCAGATCGCGGGGCCGGGGGGGCGGATCGCCTTTGCGCCGGTGCCAGAGGCGGGGCTGGGGCGGGCGGTGAATGATCGGCTGCGGCGGGCTGCGGCGCCGCGGTAGGGGCGAATTGTGGCGCAGAATTCGCGGCGGAATTTGACGCAAATTCCGTTTGGCGGGCGGCGGGGCGGGGGCAGATTGCCGCGACGCCCCTTTGGTCAGTCGAAGGTGCCGGTGACGCGGCCGAACAGCATGAAAGCGCGGGCGGTGCGGGTGTCGGAAAGTTCGGCCAAGTCCGCGTCGGAGGCGTTCTTTTCGAAATCCTGAAACGTCTTGTCGAAGGTCCGCAGGAAGTGGTGCCCCGCATCGCGGAAGACCGGGTCCTCGCGCATCCGTGACGCCGTCAGGGCAAGCGAGGAGCGGTCGCGGATGCCGCCCAAGCCCGCGATGGGGCGACCGCGTTCGCCTGCGGCGAAGCGGCGCCACAATTCGGGGCGCGCGCGTTCGGGGCGCAGGTCGTCCATGTAGATCCCCTCTTGCGACAGAAGCGTCAGCACGTCCTGCGCGGCGCGGATGAGTTTGGCCACGTTGCGGTCTTCGAGGGCAAGGCGGAGGGAACGAAAGCCTTCGCGGTCGTCCGGGCCTTCGGGAAAGTTCAGCGCGCGGACGAAGTCGCCGACCGAGAGCGGGGGGCGCAGGTCTTCGGCGGGGGTGCCGAGGGCGAGGGCGGGCTGTTCGTCTTGCGGGGCGGTGCGCGGGGGCGCGATGAGCGCGGCCTTGCGATCGGCAGAGGGAACGGTGTGCGCGGGGTCGCGGCGGGTCTGGAACGTGGCGAGGACGCCTGCGGCCTCTTTGGTGACCTGCGCGACTTCTTCCAGTTTTTGTTCCATCGCGGGCTTGATCGCGGCAGAGCTTTGCTGGGACAGCAGATAGGCGTTGCGCAGGGCGTCCACCGTCGCCTGAAGTCGCGCGGCCTCGGCCCGCAGGACGCGGACGGAACGCAGGGTCGTCACGGCGGCCCAGATCAGCGCAAGCGGCAGGAAGACGACGAGAAGCGTCATCACCACGCCCAGAAGGCCACCGCCATCGGTGGCAGGCGAAATGATGGCATAGGCGATGACCGCCACGACCCAGACGAGGGCGAGCAGGGCCGCGACGATTTCGGTCGGGCCAAAGGCGGCCTGTTCTTCGGCCCTGAAGAAGGTGCCGAGCGGTTCGGGTCTATCTTGCGGGTCGGGCATGGTGTCCCCCGGATACCGTCAGACGTAGCGGATGGAGAGGATTTCGTAGCTCTTCTGTCCGCCCGGGGTCTTTACTTCGACGCTGTCGCCTTCGTCCTTGCCGATCAGCGCGCGGGCGAGGGGGGAGCGGATGTTCAGGAGGCCGCGTTCGATGTCGGCCTCGGCCTCGCCCACGATCTGATAGGTTTTCTCTTCGTCGCTGTCTTCGTCGACGATGGTGATGGTCGCGCCGAACTTGACCGCACCCGAAAGCTTGGACGGGTCGATCACATCGGCCAGCGAAAGCATCCCTTCGAGTTCCTTGATGCGGCCTTCGATGAAGGACTGCTTTTCACGGGCGGCGTGGTATTCGGCGTTTTCCGAAAGGTCGCCATGTTCGCGCGCCTCGGCGATGGCGCGGATGACGGCGGGGCGTTCGACCGACTTCAGGGTCTTGAGTTCTTCGTCCAGCGCGGTGAAGCCCGCGCGCGTCATCGGAATCTTTTCCATCGGCCCCAACTTGACAAAAGGAAGGCCACGGCCCCGGTTAAGAGGCAGTGGCGCGATACGAACAGCAGTCACACCCAAGTGAACCGACCGCTGCGGCAAATGCAAGGGGGGCTGCGCGGAATGCGCGCAGAAGGGCGTTCTATGACGTTCTGCGACATCATGATGCCGCGTTCCGATTGACCCCAAAGCGCGGCTTGGGCTAGGGGAAAACCAACGGCCCGCAACTTTGTTGCGCGGGCGACGGGAACATGCGGGGAAGGAACAGGCGAATGGCCGAGATCGTCCGTGAGTCGATGGAATATGATGTGGTCATCGTGGGCGCGGGGCCTGCGGGCCTGTCAGCGGCGATCCGGCTGAAGCAGCTGGATGCGGACCTGTCGGTCGTGGTGCTGGAGAAGGGGTCCGAAGTCGGGGCGCATATCCTTTCGGGTGCGGTTCTGGACCCGTCGGGGCTGGACGCGCTGCTGCCGGAGTGGCGGAGCATGGGCGCGCCGATCAAGACCGAGGTGAAGGAGGACAACTTCTATATCCTTGGGCCGGCGGGGCAGGTGCGGATTCCGAATTTCCCGATGCCGCCGCTGATGAACAACCACGGGAATTACATCGTCAGCATGGCGAATGTCTGCCGCTGGATGGCGGGCGTGGCCGAGGGGCTGGGCGTGGAGATCTTCCCGGGGATGAGCGCGTCTGCGCTGGTCTATGAGGGCGACCGGGTGAAGGGCGTCGTGGCGGGCGAATTCGGGCGTGATCCGGCGACGGGCGAGCCGGGGCCGTCTTATGAGCCGGGGATGGAGTTGCATGGGAAATACGTCTTCCTGTCGGAAGGCGTGCGCGGGTCGTTGTCGAAGGAAGTCATCGCCAAGTACGAGCTGTCAAAGGGCAAGTGCCCGCAGAAGTTCGGTCTGGGGATGAAAGAGATCTGGGAGATCGACCCCGCCAAGCATCGCGAGGGGACGGTCACGCATACGATGGGCTGGCCGCTTGGGTCCAATGCGGGGGGCGGGTCGTTCCTCTATCATCTGGAGAACAACCAGGTCTATGTGGGCTTTGTGGTTCACCTGAACTACGAGAACCCGCATCTTTATCCCTATATGGAATTCCAGCGGTTCAAGCATCATCCGATGGTGGCCGAGCTGCTGAAGGGCGGCAAGCGCGTGGCCTATGGGGCGCGGGCGATTTCCGAAGGCGGGTGGCAGTCCATTCCGAAGATGGTGGCGCCGGGTGTGGCGCTGCTGGGCTGTTCGGCGGGGCTGGTGAACGTGCCGCGCATCAAGGGCAATCACAATGCGATGCTGTCCGGCAAGGCGGCGGCGGAGGCGGCGTTCGATGCCATCAAGGCGGGGCGTTTGGGCGACGAGTTGACGGCCTATGAGACGGCGGTGCGGAGCGGTCCCATCGGGCGCGACCTGAAGAAGGTGCGCAACGTCAAGCCGCTGTGGTCCAAGTACGGGCTGGTCGCGTCGCTGATGGGTGGCGGGATCGATATGTGGGCCAACACGATCGGGCTGACGATCTTTGGCACGCTGCGGCACGGGAAGTCGGATGCGGCGGCGACGGGCTTGGCCAAGGACCACAAGCCGATTGACTATCCCAAGCCGGATGGCGTGCTGTCCTTTGATCGGCTGACGAACGTGGCCTATTCCTTTACCAACCATGACGAGGCGCAGCCCGCGCATCTGAAGCTGAAGGATGCGGCGGTGCCGATTTCGGTCAACCTGCCGAAATATGCCGAACCCGCGCAGCGCTATTGCCCCGCCGGGGTCTATGAGGTGCTGGGCGAGGGGAATGACGCGACGTTCCGGATCAACTTTCAGAACTGCGTCCATTGCAAGACCTGTGACATCAAGGACCCGAGCCAGAACATCAACTGGACCACGCCGCAGGGCGGGGGCGGGCCGAACTATCCCAATATGTGAGGCGGGGCCGCGCCTCAGCCGAAATCGCCGATCTGGAGAAGCCGTCCGTAGGGCGGCTTTTCCGTTTCTGCGGGGACGGCCCAGAGCAGGGGGTAGGCTGGCGGCGGGGGCAGGGGCGCGTCAAGGTCGGTCAGGATCACCGCGATGGACGGGGTCAGGGACGCGATCCGGGCGAAGAGGTCGGTAAAGGCGGTGCCGCCCCCGGTGCGCAGGGTCAGGTCGCGCAGGCCGGACCAGCCGTTCGGGTCAAGGCGGAGCGTGGCGGACACGGTTTCGTCGAAGGCGAGGAGGTGGGTTTCCGCGCCGGTGCGGCGGGCGATGCCTTCGGCTTCGGCCGCGAAGAGGCGCAGGGTCTGGGGCGCGATGGACGACGAGGTGTCCAGTCCGATGGCGATGCGGGGGCGGGCCGTGTTGGGCTGGCGTCCGGGTTCGAAGGGGGGCGGGGCCGCGGGCGCGGCGGCGGTGCGGGCAATCCAGCGGTTCGCGGGGCGGCGCCATGTCGGGGCCGGGTGGTCGGTCAGCGCCTTGGTCAGCAGGCGGCGCAGCAGGAGTTCCCATGGCACGCTGGCGGGGGCAAGGTCGGCAAGGATTGCGCCGAGGCGACCGATGCCGGTGCCTGCCTTGCGTCCTGCCTCGAGCGCGCGGAGGGTGTGGTTGTGCCAGTCGGTCGCGGTCTGGGCGGGGCCGTCTTGCGGGTCGCCTGCGGCAAGATCGGCGCGGAACCCCTTGGCGCGCGCCCAGTCGGAAAGCCGCTTTGCGCGGTCGGGATCGGCATGGAGCGCCATGCACAGCCGGTCGGCATCCCAGCGGGACAGGGCGCTGACGGGCGTGTCGGCGGGCAGCGAGGCCTGCGCCAGAACGTCGGTCAGGGTGATGGCAGGGCGGGGTAAGGCGTGGCCCGCCAGAAGGAGGGTTTCGTTGATGATGCCATCGGCTGCCAGCGCGTAAAGGTCCGGCTGGAAGGCATCGCCCAGCCGTTCGGCAAGGGCCGTCTGGCGCGCGGAATGGCGTAGGGCGGCGTGCAGGATGTGGTGGGCGGCAAGGCCCACCTGTTCCGGAAGTCCCAGCGTTGTGAAGTCGGGGCCGTAGGCGATGGTATCGCCGCGCGTGGCGGTGGCGGCACCATCGCGGTGGCGGCACCAAAGCGACAGGATGTGCAGCGCGGGGTCCACCTCGGCCAGATGGGCGAGGGCGCGGGCGGCGCGCGTGCTGTGGCCTGTCATCGCCGCGCCATCATGGCAGGCCCGCCGCGCGACGGTCGGCGGCATAGTCGGCATAGGCAGGCGAGGTGGCGAAAGCGTCGGCCCAGCCCTTTTCCAGCGCGCGGGTGATCAAGAGTTCGAAGCCGAAGCTGGCCAGTTCCGAAAGGGGAAGCCCGGTGTCGGGCAGGTGGCGCAGGTCGGCCAGTATCTCGATGGCGGCGGGCATCGTGTCCTGTGTCGCCGATCCGGCAAGGGCGAAGGCGAGCGCGGTCAGGCCGTGCAGGCTGCGCGGATAGAGGGCAGCGCGGTCGCCGCGCGGGGTGGCAAGGAGGTCGGCGATGTTCAGACTGGCGGCGATGTCGTCGGCCAATAGGGCGAATTCGGCGGCGGGCGCGGCCCCGACGGTGCCCGCGATCATCACCTGACGAAGGGTACGGTCCGGGACGGCCTGCATGATCTGGCTGACGCGGGTCCAGCTGCGCGGCGTGCAGGCGATCATCTGGCCCCGGCGCAGGCTGTCTTCGGTCGTTTCCAAAAGGTCGGGGCGGGTGCGGATGAAGGCGGCGACGGTGGGATGGATGCCGGCGGGGATGGCGTAGGACTTCAGCCAGTCGTCGGGATCGGACTGCACGATCATGTGGATCAGCCGGTCGGACAGGGCGGTGCCCATGTCATAGGCGATGGCACCATCCTCGACCCGGTTCCCGGCGGCGATGATCATCACGCTGTCGGGCAGGCGGTGGCGACCCACGCGGCGTTCCTGCAACAGGCCATAGACCGTGGGCTGCAGCGACGGCGCGGCGGCGGTGAGTTCGTCGAGAAAGAGGATGGCGGGGCCATCCCCATCGGGCAGGTCTTCGGGGCGGTACCAGACGGTCTTGCGTGTGTCCTGATCGAAGAAGGGCAGACCGCGCAGGTCCTGCGGTTCGATGGTGGTCAGGCGCAGATCGTAGAGGTCGGCCCCGATGTGGGTGGCCAAAGTCTGGACGACCTCGGTCTTGCCGACGCCGGGGCGACCGTGGAGCATCCAAGAGGCGGTCAGCTTTCCGGCCTTCTGCGCGTCCCAGCCGGACCGCAGGACGCGGAGCGCTTCGCCCGCTGAGAGGGTGGTGGCGTTGACGGTCATGTGGCGATGCCCCTTTGGTCGAGGACGGCGGCAAGGCGGGCATGGGCCGACACGGCGCGGGCCTCTTGCGCGATGTCGCGGAGATAGCGGTCCTCGCGGTGGTTGACGGCGAGGAGCTGGGCTTCGGTCAGGTCAGCGTCGAAGAGGCCGTCTTGGAGAATGGCGATATCGGCATCGTTCAGGCGCAGAAGGCGGGGGTCGGGCTGGTCGGTCTGGACCGAGACGAGGGTCAGGGGCGGGATGCGGGCGAGTTCGGATTGTTCGATGACGAGGCGGAGTTCACCTTCGGTGATGCCCTGACGGGCGGCGATGCGGCGCAGGCAGGCGCGGGCGCGGAAGGCCAGCGTGTCAAGACGGCGGGCGGCTTCGTCCGGGGTCACGATGCGGGCGCGGGCGGATTTCGACAGGCGCAGGAGGCGCAGTTCCACCGCCGCGATGGCGATGAGCATGACGAGCGGGGCCTGCGAGATGGGAAGTGCCGTGCCTTCCCATGTCAGGGGGATCAGCACGAAGGGGGCGAGGGCGGCGAAATAGCGCAGGACCTGTATCTCGATCAGCAGGCGCAGGCGAAGGGACAGGGGTATCCGGCGTGGCCAGAGGGTGACGCGACCGAAAAAGCGTTTCGGCAGGCTGCGGGTTTCCAGCGCGGCGCGGTTGGCGATGGTGTCTTCGGTCACGACGAGCATGGGGTCCTCCGCCATGGGATGTAGGGGCGGGGCGGGCGGGGGCAAACCCGCGTCGCGGGGTGGGTGGCGATGCGGGGCGGGCGTGCTAGGGTCAGGGCGGGATTACGGACCACGGGAAGGGGATTGCGATGGGACGGCTGGCGGGGAAGGTGGCGATCATTTCGGGTGGGGCGACGGGGATGGGGGGCGCGGCCTCGTCGCTGTTCGCGGCAGAAGGGGCGAAGGTCGCCATCATCGACCGCAACTTGCAGGCGGCCGAGGAGCGGGCGCATCTGATCACGCAGGCGGGCGGGCAGGCGGTGGCCTTTGCCGCCGATGTGTCGAAGGCCGATGAGGTGGAGGCGGCGGTGGCGGCGGCGACACGGGCGCAGGGGGCGGCGAATGTGCTGTTCAACCATGCGGGGACCATCGTCATCAAACCCTTCCTCGACACGACCGAGGAGGAATGGGACTGGCTGCATGCGGTGAACGTGAAGTCGATGTTCCTGATGACGCGGGCGGTGCTGCCGGGGATGATCGCGCAGGGCGGCGGGTCCATCGTCTGCACCTCGTCGATCAGCGCGGTGGCGGGGACGCCGATGGAGGTGCTTTACGACACCACGAAGGGCGCGGTGCATATGTTCGCGCGGGCCATCGCGGTGGAGTTCCGCGACCGGGGCATCCGCTGCAACGCGGTCTGCCCGGGCTTCATCGAAACGCCGCATGGGCTGCGCGAGGTGAAGGATTTGCAGGCGTTGGGGGTGGATGTGTCCGAAGCCGCGATTGCCGCCGCGCAGGGGCGCATCGGCAAGCCCGAGGAGGTGGCGGCGGCGGCGCTGTTCCTTGCGTCGGACGAGGCGAGTTTTGTGAACGGGGCGCATCTGTTCGTGGACAATGCGTTTACGGCGATTTGAGCTTCCCGCTGAAAGTGCGAGGGACTGCGAAAGGCCCCGGTGGGGCGTTTCGCTGTCCCGCCGGTAGGGCCGCGCACGTCCCGGTGGGGGTGAGGCGGGAAAAGAAATCGTCCAGTGGACGATTTCCCAGCCGAACGCGCGGCCGACGGCCGCGCAGGGAGGTTGTGCGCGGCCGTCCTGCGGACCTTTGGGCCACGGGCCAGACCCAACCGTTGCGCGATTTGGCTAGGCCGTGATGAAATCCCGCACAAACGCCGTCGCCGGGCGGGCGCGGATGTCCTGCGGTTTGCCGATCTGTTCGATCCGGCCCATCGACATCACGACCACGAGGTCGGCGAGTTCCATCGCCTCTTCCTGATCATGCGTCACGAAGACGGTGGTCAGCCCCGTCGTGTCGTGGATATCGCGCAGGCCTTGCCGCAATTCCTTGCGCACCTTGGCGTCCAGCGCGCCGAAGGGTTCGTCCAGAAGCAGCATCCGCGGTTCGATGGCCAGCGCGCGGGCGAGTGCCACGCGCTGCCGCTGACCGCCCGAAAGCTGCGAGGGGAAGCGCGCGCCGATGTCGGGAAGCTGGATGAGTTCCAGCAGCTTGGTCACCCGGCGGGCGATTTCGGGCTTGGTTGGCCGTGTGGCGCGGGGGCGGGCGTTCAGACCGTAGGCGATGTTTTCGAACACGGTCATGTGGCGGAACAGCGCGTAGGATTGGAACACGAAGCCCGCGCGGCGTTCCTGCACCGTCAGGCCCGTCGCATCCTGCCCGTCAAACAGCACCCGGCCCGAGGTCGGGAATTCCAGCCCGCCAAGGATACGCAAAAGCGTCGTCTTGCCCGAACCAGAGGGACCCAGCAGCGCCACAAGTGCGCCAGAGGGAATGGCCAGCGAGACGGGATGCAGGGCGGCGGTGGTTCCGAAATCCTTGGAGATTTCGTCGATTTCGATGTGCATGGCGGATCTCCTAATGCCGGTGGTTCGCGGCGAGCTGGTCGGCATGGCGCAGTTCCAGAAGCGTCTTGAGAAGCAGGGTGAGAAGGGCGAGCAGCGTCAGGACCGCCGCCAGCGAGAAGGCCGCGACGGAGAGGTATTCCTGATAGAGCATCTCGATCGTGGTGGGGATCGTGGCGGTTTCGCCCCGGATCTTGCCCGACACCACGGCGACCGCGCCGAATTCGCCCATGGCGCGGGCGTTGCAGAGCAGCACGCCATAAAGCAGCGCCCAGCGGATGTTCGGCAGCGTCACGGTCCAGAAGGTCCGCCAGCCAGAGGCACCAAGGGTCAGCGCCGCCTCTTCCTCGGCCCGGCCCTGTTCGATCATCACGGGGATGAGTTCGCGGGCGACGAAGGGGAAGGTCACGAACATGGTGGCGAGGATGATCCCCGGCATGGCAAAGACGATGGGATAGCCCTGCGCCACGAGCCAGCCACCGACCGCCGAATTGGCCCCGAACATCAGCACGATGCAGAGGCCCGCCACGACCGGAGAGACCGAGAAGGGCAAATCGATGAGCGTGATGAGGAAGGCCTTGCCGCGGAAGTCGAACTTGGTGATGAACCACGCCGCCGCGATGCCGAAGGCGGCGTTCAGCGGCACCGAGATGGCGGCGATGGTCAGCGTCAGGCGGATCGCGTCGCGCGCATCGGGCGAGGCGAGGCTTTTCAGCGATGCGGCCACGCCATCGGCCAAGGCTTCGACGAAGACCGCGATGAGGGGCGCGAAGACGAGGATCGCGAGGCCCGCGAAGGCCAGCACGATCAGCGTCCAGCGGGTGGCCGGGGCTTCTTCGGTCGCGGCGCGGAAGCGGGGTGCGGTGGTGTCAGACATATCCGATCCTCCGACGGCTCCAGACTTGGATGAGGTTGATGACCAGCAGCATCGCAAAGCTGATCAGCAGCATGGCGATGCCAATGGCGGCGGCGGCGTCGTAGTTGAATTCCTCTAGCTGGATGATGATGAGGAGGGGGGCGATTTCCGTCAGCAGCGGGATGTTCCCGGCGATGAAGATGACCGACCCGTATTCGCCCACCGCCCGCGCCAAGGCCAGCGCGAAGCCCGTAAGGGCGGCGGGCGTCAGCATCGGCAGGATGACGTGGCGGATCGTGTGCAGGCGGGACGCGCCAAGGGTGGCAGAGGCTTCCTCGACCTCGCGTTCGATTTCTTCGATCACGGGTTGGACGGTGCGGGTGACGAAGGGCAGTCCCACGAAGACCAGCGCGATGAAGATACCCCATTGCGTATAGGCGATCTTCCAGCCGATTTCGGCGGCGAGCTGTCCGAAGGCCCCGTTCGGCGCGTAAAGCGCGGTGAGCGAGATGCCCGCGACGGCGGTGGGCAGCGCGAAGGGCAGGTCCACGGCAGCATCTAGGATACGGCGGCCGGGGAAGCGGTAGCGCACGAGGACCCATGCCAGCAGCACCCCGAAGACGAGGTTGAAGAGTGCGGCAAAGAGCGACAGGCGGAACGAGAGGAAGAGCGCCGCCCAGACGCGTTCGCGGTTCACGGTTTCCCAGATGCCCGCCAAACCGAAGTTGGCGCCCTTCAAGAGAAGGGCGCCGATGGGCAGGAGGACGACGAGGGAGAGCATCGTCAGGGTGATCCCCATGCTAAGCCCTAGGCCGGGCATGGGGGATCGGTGGATGAGGGGTCTGCCCATCATAGTTCCTTATTTCGGCACGTAGATTTGGTCGAAGATGCCGCCATCGCCGAAGTGTTCGGGTTGAACCTTGGCCCAGCCGCCGAAGGAGGCGATGTCCACGAGGTCCAGTTTGGGGAAGCGGGCGACGTCGTCCGGATTGGCCTTGGAGGTATCCCAAGCGCGATAGAAGTGCTTGAACGCCAGCGCCTGACCTTCGGGCGAGTAGAGGTAGTTCAGGTAGCCTTCGGCCAGCGCGCGCTGGGCGTCGGATTTGATGTTGCCTTCCACCAGCGCGACGGGCGGTTCGGCGAGGACGGAGACGGAGGGAACGACGATGTCGAACTGGTCTTCGCCAATTTCTTTCAGCGCGAGGTAGGCTTCGTTTTCCCAAGCGAGCAGCACGTCACCGATGCCGCGCTGGGCGAAGGTGGTGGTCGACCCGCGCGCGCCGTTGTCCAGCACAGGGACGTTCTTGTACAGCGCGGCGACGAAGTCCTTGGGGTCCTTGCCGTTCTTTTCGGCCCAAGCCCAAGCGGCGAGGTAGTTCCACCGCGCACCGCCCGAGGTTTTCGGGTTCGGGGTGATGACCTGCACGCCTTCGTTGATCAGGTCGCCCCAGTCCTTGATCCCCTTGGGGTTTCCTTCGCGGACGAGGAAGACGATGGTCGAGGTGTAGGGCGAGGAGTTGTTGGGGAGTTTCGACTGCCAGTCGGCGGGGAGTTTGCCCGCTTCGGCGATCTTGTCGATGTCCGAGGCGAGGGCGAGGGTGACGACCTGCGCTTCCAGACCGTCGATGACCGCGCGGGCCTGTGAGCCGGAGCCGCCATGGCTGACCTCGATCGTCGGGGCCTCGTTGCCTTGGGCGACCCAGTGGGCGGTGAAGGCTTCGTTCAGTTCACGATACAGCTCGCGCGTGGGGTCGTAGCTGACGTTCAGCAGCGATTCGGCCTGTGCCGCCTGCGGGGCTGCGGTCAGGCCGAGCGTGGCGAGGAGCGCCGCGGTAAAGGCCCCGCGCAGGACGCGGCTGATGGGCCAGCCGGTCAGGCGGGTCAGGCCCGTGGAGATGGTGACACGGCCGTCGGCGTGATCGGCAACGCGGGTGCCTTGCGCGGTGATCTGGCCGGCGAGGGTGATCGTGGTGAACATAGAGGACTCCTGTCGGGTGGTTGCCCCGGTGGGGGAAAGGATGATGGCGGAGATCGGCGCGAGGCCGAGGACGGTTGCGGGGAGGTGGGCGATCATTGCGCCACCCCCGCCGGGAGGGGGTCGATCCGCACGTCCCAAAGGTTGCGGTCGCGGTTGAAAAGGAGTTCCGCCGCCGCCGCGTTGGTGTCGCGGGCAAAGAGCACAAGCGGCGCGCCATTGACGCGATGCACCCGGCCAGTGCGGCGGTCGATCAGGCGGACGGCGCAGACCGGAGAGGCCGTGCGATTCGCGATCAGGGTCGTCTGGGCTGTGGGCATCGTGGCCTCCTATCGGTCGGGACGGGCGGTGCTGCCCGATGTCCTAAATATCGACAGGAGAAGTCGTATATTGCAACGGAAAATATACGCCAAAGATTGTCGTGATTAGAGATGGATTTTCTACGCCGCGCGTTCCGGGGCCCTGCAAAATCTGCCGAGACGCATATACACGATAAAAGACATAGACATTTGCGTTTTTATGGCCATGCTGAGTCTGTGACCTGTGCATGGGAGCCTTTGGATGGACCAACTGGACCTGATCGACCGCAAGATCGTGGCCGAACTGATGCGGGACGCGACGCTTCCCATCGGGCAGATCGCGGATAAGGTGGGGCTGTCGCAGACGCCCTGCTGGAAGCGCATACAGAAGCTGAACGATGCGGGCATCCTGCAGGCCCGGGTCGCGCTGGCCGATCCGGCGAAGCTGGGCTTTGGGTTGACGGTCTTTGTCGGGATCGAGGCGCCGGATCACAGCGCAGAGTGGCGCGACGCCTTTGGCAAGGTGGTTCAGTCCCTTCCGCAGGTGATGGAGGTCTACCGCATGGCGGGCGAGATGGACTATCTGCTGCGCGTCGCGGTCCGCGACATGGCGGCCTTCGATGCGCTGTACAAGCGGCTGACGGATGCGGTGCCGATCAAGAACGTCACCAGCCATTTCGCGATGGAGCGGATGAAGTTCACGACGGCCTATCCGGTGGATACGACGACCCGGTGACGGTGTCAGTCCACTTGGGCCATGTGGCGCCCCAGAAGGCGGGCGATCTCTTCGCCGATCTGCAGGCGGCGCACCGGTTTTGCGATGCAACCGTCAAATCCGGCGGCGATGTATTCGCTGACCTGCGCTGGCAGTGCGTTGGCGGTGATGGCCACGGCCGGGGTTAGGACAGTGCCGCTGTTTCGCGCGCGCTGGCGGAGGTCGTGCAGGACTTCGATGCCCGACAGTTCGGGCATCGCGATATCGAGGCACAGGATGTCAAAGCGGCCCGGTGCCCATGCCTCGACGGCGTGACGGCCGTTTTCGACCAGCGTGGTGGTCAGGCCGAGCCGACGCAGGAAGCTGTCGATGATCTGCAGGTTGATCGGGTTGTCATCTGCCACGAGGGCGCGGAGCCCCGCGAGGGTCGTTTCTGTCATGTTCGGTCCTTGCCCCTGCATTCCGGGTGCGATCCGCCCGGTGCAGAGCGGAGTCATGCCCTCTGTTACGGCGGCATTCCGAAGAATTTGAACGCGGCGGGGCGGTTCCGCGTTGTTTTGGTCAGCGGTGGCTGGGGGCAGGGCCTTGAGGACCTTGAGGATTGCCGATGGCTGCTGTCTGATGCGCGGCCTGACAGACAGGAGATGCCGATGCAGGACCAGCCGCGCCTTTCGCTGAACGACGGACGGACGATGCCGCAGGTGGGTTTCGGTCTGTGGCAGGTGCCGGCCGACCAGACGGCGCGGGTGGTGCGCGAGGGGGTGGCGGCGGGGTATCGGCTGATCGACGGGGCGGCGATCTATGGCAATGAGGCCGGACTGGGCGAGGGGCTGCGGACGGCTTCGGTGCCGCGCGATCAGGTTTTCATCACCACAAAGGTCTGGAACGACCGTCAGGGCCGGGACGCGGCGCGGCGGGCGGTCGACGAAAGCCTGAGGCGGATCGGGGTGGATCGGGTGGACCTGATGCTGATCCACTGGCCTTGCCCGGACAAGGGGCTGTACCTTGAGACGTGGCAGACGCTGATAGACTTGCGGGCGGCGGGGCGCGTCACGTCCATCGGGGTGTCGAATTTCCATGTGGCGCATCTGGAACGGATCATCGGCGAGACGGGCGTGGTGCCGGTGCTGAACCAGATCGAACTGCATCCCCGGTTGCAGCAGGCGGGATTGCGGGCTTTCCATGCGCGGCACGGGATCGTCACGCAAAGCTGGACGCCGCTGGGTCAGGGGCGGTCCTTCGAGGCCGCGCCGATCCGGGCGGCGGCGGCGCGGACGGGCAAAAGCGCGGCGCAGGTGATCCTGCGCTGGCATGTGCAGCTTGGCTGTTCGGTGATCCCGCGATCCACCCGCGCGGCGGGGCTGGCCGAGAACCGCGACCTTTTCGATTTCGCCCTGACCGCCGAAGAGATGGCCGCCATCGCCACGCTGGAGGCGGGCGAGCGGACGGGGCCGGACCCGGAGCTGTTCAGCTGACCTTCGGGGGTTTGGGCCAGTATTGCTTGGCCGCGGCCAGTGCGAATTGCAGCGCAAGGCCACCCGTGATCAGCAGCGTGTCGGTCAGCAGGTCCTGACCCGTCACGTGTTTGATCCCCTGCATCCCGATGCAGAGCACCGATCCGAGCGCGAAGACGGGCAGCGCCTGACGGCCCAGCAATTCGAAGGGCGCAAAGATGCGGTGGGCGCAGGCGCGCCGGACAAAGGCGAAGCTGGACAGGAAATAGGCCAAGGCGAGGATGTGCAGCAGGCGCGGCGCGGTCTGGAACGTCTTGTCGAAGGCGGTCAGGTTCCACGGCAGGTGGAAGGTTTCCTTGGCCAGCCATAGGGTCTGGCCCGTGATCTTTGAGATCGGCTGGAATTGGGCGGACAGCGCGGCATAAAGAAGAAAGAGGCCCGTCCCCACCTGCAGCCATCGCTTCACCGGGATGAGGCGGCGGCCGTCCTTCATCGCGACGCCCGTGAGAAGGCCCGTGACGAAGATGACCTGCCATGTGAGGGGGTTGAAGAACCACCCGCCCTTTGTGGGCCAGTTCGGCAAGCTGAGATACCAGATGCCAGAGACAAGCCAGAGAAGCGCCGAGGCCGCCCAGAGCCGCATGGGTTGCCGCCATGCCACAAAGAGCAGCAGCGGCGACACCGCAAGAAGCACGAGGTAGAGCGGAAGGATGTTCACATAGCCGAACTGGTGCGTCAGCAGGATCAGCCCGATCAGGGTACGCAGCGGGTCCATCCAGACCCATTTCATCTGATTTTCGAACAGAATCTCGGAATCGTTCAGCCAGAGCGCCACTGCGGCGGCGGCGGCAAGGGCGGCGAAGGTGGTCAGGATATGGACGAGGTAAAGCGTCCAGACCCGCCGCCAGACGCGGGCGAGGCCCGTCCAAAGGCGCATCGACACGTCGCGGAAATCGGCGGAATAGGCCAGCCCCGCCGCGATGCCGGACATCAGGACGAAGCCTTCGGCGGCGTCCGAGAAGCCGAAATTGCGCGAGGTGTAATCCTCGTAGAAGTTCCCCGGCACGTGGTTGATGAAGATCATCACAAGGCAGAGGCCACGGAACACGTCCAGCCGTGGGTCGCGCGTCGAAGGGGCCCGGACGGGCAAGGGTTGGTCAGGCATCTTTCACCGCAAGTCCGGGGGGGCCGGAACACGCGCGGGTCAATGCCCGTTGGGCCGTTGATGTGCAACGGTTTTGTGGCGGGGCGGGCAGATTGCCGCGCGTTTGCCTGTAGGGGGGGTCAGGCGGCGTCGACCGTGGCGTCGAAACCTTCCCAGCGGCGCAGGACGCGGTCGTGCAGCTGCATGACCGGGGCGGCGGTGATCTCTGTCCCGATGGTAAAGAGGCCGGTGCGGCTGGGGCGCGAGGACCATGCGATGATGACCGGGGCCAGCGCCATGGGCAGGGCGACGGGCAGAAGCCACGGCACAAGCTGGGGCGAGAGCAGTTGCGCCATCACGAGGACGATGCCCCCGGTCGTGACGATCCAGTGCGAGGCCGCCCATGCGTCAGACAGTGACAGCGTGCCGTCGCCGCGCGTCTGGGCAGGCCAGCCGCCATCGGCCCCGCGCAGGACCTGCAGGACGGAGCGGGTCTGGAACATCAGGAAGATTGGCGCGGTGAGGGAGGAAAAGAGCAGTTCCGCCAGCGTCGATTGCAGGGCGCGCAGGCTGCCGCCGAAGCTGCGGGTGCGGTTGCGGAGCGCGGCATCCAGCACGATCAGGAGTTTGGGCAGGAACAGCAACCCGACGATGCCCACGGCCAGCCCCAGCGCCTTGGACACCTGACTGACCGGGATCACCGGGAAGGGCCAGTATTCGATGGGGAAATAGTCGATCGGGGGGGCAAAGAGCGGGGCCGCGATGGAGGCGGCGAGGAAGGCCAGCCAGAAGCCCGGCGCGATATAGGCGAGGATGCCTTGGAGAAAGACGAAACGGCTCCAGGGTTTCAGGCCGGGGGCGAGGAGGAGGCGCGCGTGTTGCAGGTTGCCTTGGCACCAGCGGCGGTCGCGCTTGGCGTGGTCGATGATGTTTTCGGGTGCTTCTTCGTAGCTGCCCGTCAGGTCGTCATCGACGCGGACGGTCCAGCCCGCGCGCGCCAGCAGCGCGGCTTCGACATAGTCATGCGACAGGATGTGCCCGCCGAAGGGGGGGCGGCCCGACAGTTCCGGCAGGCCGCAGCTTTCGGCAAAGGCGTTCATGCGGACGATGGCGTTGTGGCCCCAGAAGGGGCCGGTGCGGCCCTGCATCATGGCAAGGCCGCGCGCAAAGATGGGGGAATAGAAGGCCCCCGCGAATTGCATGGTGCGGCCAAAGCGCGACTTGGCGCGGATGATGGTGGGCAGGGTCTGCAACAGGCCGAGGTCGGGCGCGGCCTCCATCCGGCGGACCATTTCCACCATCGTCGCGCCTTCCATCAGGCTGTCGGCGTCTAGGATGATGGCGTATCTGTAGGCGGCACCCGCGCGCTTGATGAAATCTTCGATATTGCCGGCCTTGCGGCCTTTGTTGTTGGTGCGGCGGCGATAGAAGATGCGGCCTTCGGCATGGGTGTCGGCAAGCAGGCGCAGGAACCAGATACGTTCGCGCGCCGCCACATCGTCGTTGCGGGTGTCTGACAGGATGGCAAAGTGGAAGCGGTCGCCAAAGCCCGTCGCGCGGAGCGAGGCGTCCATGGCGGCGATGCGGGCGAAGGTGGCGACCGGGTCTTCATTGTAGACGGGAACAAGGACGGCGGTCATGGCGCGGATCGGCCCCGGATCGCGCGGCACGGTGGGCGGGCGCGAGGTGAGGCCCGCCAGCGCGGTGAAGGCCCCCCATGCCAGCCAGAAGGTCGAGGCGAAGATCAGCACCGCCCGCAGCACGTCAAAGGCGTCGAACCCGTCGGATGCGCCGAATTGCAGGAAGACGATGAAACCAAGCCCGGCGGCGAGGAGCGAGGCCGTCAGGGTCAGGGTGCGCGTCACGTACACCCGGCTGTCAGGGGCGGCCGCGGCCCCCACGGCCTAGTGACCCGCCTTGCCCATGCGCCCGAAGCGGGGGCGCAGGAGGGCCCAGAACCCACCGGGTTGCGGCGGGGTTTCAACTCGCTGCACCGGCATGGCAAGCGGCGCGTCGGGCAGGGCGCCCAGCTCTTCGGCAAGGCGGTCGAGATCGAATTGGTCCGGCTTCGCAAGATCCATCATTTGGCGTTGATCCACTGATAGAGCCAGTTTTCCGTCAGGCGGCGGTCATAGCCCGCCAGATGCGCCGCGAGTTCCACCACCGCGCCTTCGGCTGCGGAAATGTCGATCACGAGGCGCCAGATATCCGTTCCGGCGATCTTTTCCAGCACCGTCCCGGTGATTTCCCCGTTGGCGATGGACACGACGGGCTGGATTTCGGCTTCGGGTTCCAAGGTCCCGATCATGCCGCCTTTGTAATCCACCACGAATTTGCGGGTGCCCTGCTGCACCTCGACCCCGGCAAAGCCGCCGTGGCCGGACCGGGTTTCGAAAACATAGGCAAGCGGTTCGCCGTCGTCATGGGGCAGGTCCCCCCAGTGCAGGCGGTAGGCGAATTCGCGCGCGTCCCCGGCCTTGGCGGGGGTTTCGGGAATCCAGTAGGCCACGATGTTGTCGTTCGCCTCAAGGTCCGAGGGGATCTCGACCAGACGCACGTTGCCCTTGCCCCAGTCGCCCAGCGGTTCGACGTCCAGCGAGGGGCGGCGTTCGTAGCGGGCGCCGGTGTCCTGATAGCTGTCGAAGAAGCGGTCGCGTTGGTGCAGGCCAAAGCGGCGGGGGGCGGTTTCGGCGAAGTAGCTGCCGGTCAGTTGCGGCGGGTTGTTCAGCGGGCGCCAGATGATGTCGCCATCGGCGCGGAGGATCCGCAGACCGTCGCTGTCATGCACATTGGGGCGGTAGTCGTCGAATTCCGCGCGGTTCTTTTCCGAAAAGAGGAACATAGAGGTGAGCGGCGCGATCCCCAGTTCGGCCACGTCCTGCCGGAAGAAGAGGCGGCAGGTCACATCCATCACGGTTTCCGTGCCGGGCGTGATGACAAAGCGGTAGGCCCCGGTGACGGAGGCGCTTTCCAGCGTCGCGTAGACGGTGATCGACGGGCCGCCGTTGATGTCGCGTTCCATGTAGAAGCGCGAGAAGCGGGGGAATTCCTCGCCTTGTGAAGTTGCCGTGTTCAGGGCAAGCCCACGGGCCGAGATGCCATAGGCCGAGTTGCGCCCCAGCGCGCGGAAATAGGACGCGCCGACAAAGGCCACCAATTCGTCCCACTTGTCGGGGCGGTTCAGCGGGTGGTTCAGGCGAAAGCCCGCGACGCCCGGCAATTCGGCATGTTCCGGCACGCGTTCGGCCAGGTCGTTGAGATATTCGAAATCGTCGGTGGAGAAGAGCATCTCGGTCGCCATGCCGTCCTGCACTTCGAACAGGCGGACGGGTTCCGGAAACAGCCAGCCCATGTGGAAGGCCCCAAGGCGGAAGCGGGTCGACTCGTCCGCCCAGCGGGAGCGGTCGTCGCGGAAGCGGATCAGGCGGTAGTCGTCATAGTTCAGGTCGCCGAGGAAGCCTTCGGGCGGCGGCGCGGTGACATGCGGCTGGGTGGAGAGGGCGCGCATCTCGTCGGTCAGCAGGTCGAAGGAAAATTGCTGCGGTGCCGCAATCGCATCGGTTGCAGCGGGCGCAGCGGTCTTGTCGGTTTCCTGTGCAAGGGTGCCGACGGGAACCAGCATGGACAACGGCACGGCGGCCCCCGCAATGCGGAGAAGCGCCCGGCGCGAAAAGCGGGAGGACAGGGGACCTTCGATCGTCATAGATGCCTATAACCCAACGGTTTTTCTATCGCGCCCATAGCCTGCGCGACTCAGCGCGGCATATAGGGGAGAGGTGAAGCGGACTGCAAGGCGGGTTCAACGGCCCGTGAACGTGGAGGCGCAATATTGCCGCCAGTCAGGGCGCGGGATGCCCATTTCTTGCGCAAGAGCCATGCTGCAACTGCGAAAAAGCGGCGGGGGCGGTATTGAAAAAGTTTTCCCGTGGCAGCAATGACTTGTCCCAAAGGGGTGCGACACATCCTTTCGGTTGCATTTACGACGATGGACTGGCGGGATAGGTGAATTTCGACGGGGGTATCCCGGCAAGGGGTTTGGCGAGTTTCATGCGGACGGATGTTCAGGGATCCACCAGCGGGCCCGAGGCGCTTTTCGCGGGGCTGATGCAGCCGTCGCCCGGACATGTTCCAAAGATCCCCGGCCCAGAGGGTCTGCGCGGATCGGTTGTCTTCTTCTTGGCCATGCTTGGCTTCACTGTCCTGCTGACGCTTGGTCAGGTCCGGGCGGCGGGGAATGGCGCGTTCGCCGACCTTTTGCCCAGCGAAACGGTCTTCGCGCTTTTGATCGGGGCGGCGGTCTTTCCGTTGCGGTGGATTGCGGTGCCGGTCGGGACCTTCGTCCTGTGCTACACAGTGTCCTTTGGCCTGCGTCAGTGGCTGGAGACGGATTACGTGCCGGACGGCGTGCCTGCGTCTGCGGTGTTCTGGGGCGGGATGATCCTGAATGCGCTGCCCGGTCTTGCGGCCGGGCTGGCCGGGCGGGCGGCGGTCCTCCGCTTTGCCCGGGGCAGGGCGGATGGCGACATGCTGGTGTCCGGCGTGGGGACGCTGGTCTATGTGCTGCTGGCCTGCGCGACGGTGCTGATCGTCACGCGGGTCATGGCGGGTGCGGGTTGGCCGCTGCATGATTACGGGCTGCTATCGGCGGCGGGGGCCGGGATGATCCGCGCCGCGCGGATCGGCATCAGCGGGGCGGTGCTGCTGCTGTTCCTGCTGGATCAGGCGCGCGGGCGGCGGGTGCGGCTGGCACTGGTGGTGCTGCCGCTGTTCGTCGGGCTGGGCGTGTTGCGGGTGATGGGCTATGCGGTCCATCCCACGCTGGATGTGGAGCTTCTGGCGTTGGGGGTGGCGTTGCTGGCCCCGGCGACGGTGGCGGTGTTGGCCAACATCTTGGGCGTTGTGGCCTATGTCACGATCACGGGCGAATTCCTTGTGCAGATCACGGTGCCGTCGATCGAGGTGATGCGGCTAGAGGTGGCGTCGGTCCTGTTGCTGGGGCTGGTCTATCTGCTGCTGTTGCAGCGGCATCGGATGGCCGCAGAGCGCATGATGAACCGCGCCACGATCGAACGGATGGCGCGGGTGCAGGCGCTGGCGACGATCGGGTATTTCGTGCTGGACATCCAAACCCGCCGGGTGCGCGTGGACGGGATCGCGGCAGAGATCCTTGGGACAGAGCGCGAGCTGGTCATGGACCGGTTCCTGCGGCGCGTGCGGCCCGAGGACCGCGAGACGATCCTGCGGGCCATCGCGGACGGGACGACGCCGACGCGGACGCTGTCCTTTCTGGTCGGCCGTGGCGAGGTCTGGTCCTATGAGGGCGATGCGCGCTATCTGGCGGTCCATGCGTGGTACGAGGACCGGGGTAAGGGGCAGCGGCTGGCCTACGGGACGTTGATCGACCTGACGCAGGACCACCTGCGTGAAAAGGAATTGGCCGCAGCGCTGGCGTCCCTGTCAGACCAGCAGGATCGGCAGACGCAGATGTTTTCCATTGTTTCCCACGAGTTGCGGACGCCTGCCTCGGTCATTTCGATGCTGATCGAGGAGATGGAGAATGGGGCGAGCTGGGCCGAGATGGGGCCACGGATGCGGGCGGTGAGTGATCAGTTGCTGTCGGTGCTTGGCGACATGCGCCAGACAGTCCGGCCCGAACAGAACCTGCCCGTGCGGATGGAAAGCCTGCAACCGCAGGACCTTGCGGCGACGGTGCGGAACACCTTTGCCATCATGGCGGATGCGCGGGGGATCGAGATCGATCTGGACCTGTCGCCGGTGGCGTGGCAGCGGCGGGTTTCGGACCGGGTGCGACTGATGCAGGCGCTGTCCAATCTGGTCAAGAATGCCATCCTGCATGCCGAGTGCCACCGCATAAGCATCGGATATGCCGAGGAAATCGGGATAGGCGGCGGGATCGTCGGCATCTGGCGCGTGTCGGATGACGGGCGCGGCATCCCCGAAGAGGCGCGGGCGACGTTGTTCGAAGCTTTCCGGCGGGGCGGCGGGAAGGCCACGGCGCGGGCGGATGGGTCGGGGTTGGGGCTGTATGTCACCAAATCCTCTATCGAACTTTTGGGCGGGACGGTCAGCCACCAGCCGCGCGGGGCGGGCGGGTCAGTGTTTTTGTTGCGTGTTCCCATGGACTTGGCCGACGAGAGCGAGGGTGATGCGGCGCCGACGCCGAACATCGATCTGGCGGTCCTGAGAGATCTTTCGGTGCTGATCGCGGAAGACAGCGACCTGATCGGCGAGTTGCTGGTCGCGCGGTTGAAGCGCATCTTCGGGCGGGTCATCTGGGTCAAGGACGGGGCGCAGGCGCTGTCGATTTTTGAACGCGAGGCACCGGATATTGTGTTGAGCGACCTGTTCATGCCCGAGATGGGGGGGGATGACCTGACCGCCGCACTGCGCGCCCAAGGGGCGGACTGCCCCATCATCGGGATGACGGCGGCGGCGATCGGGGATGAGCGGGAGCGGTTCGAGGCCGCCGGAACGGATTGTGTGCTGACCAAGCCGGTGTCTACGGCGCAACTTATTGAAGAAATTGAAAAAATTTCGTCGATTCGGCGGTTTCTGCCACCGGCTGCGGAGTGATCAGCGGGTTCTTTCGGCCTCTGCCCTGAGGATATTCATCAATTCATTCAAGGACTTGCGGTAGCGTTCGTCGATCAGGCGGCCGTCTGCATCGAAGGCGCTGCGGGACTGCGCCACCAGAACCTCTGGACCGGAAATAAGCCTTGGTCTGAAAGGGGTTAGGCAGAGGCGGAGGGAGTATTGGGACCTTTCGCCCCCGGCACGGCCATCGGCGGCGGACAGGATGGCGACGGGCTTGTCGCGCCATGCCGCCCCCGGCACGCGCGAGACCCAGTCGAGCGCGTTCTTGAGCACGCCGGGAAGGGCCTTGTTGTATTCCGGGGTGGAGATGACGATGGCATCCGCCGCCGTGATCTGGGCGTGGAGCGTGACCACGCTGTCGGGGAAACCTTCTGCGATTTCAAGATCTTCGTCGAAAAGGGGCAGGCGCAGGTCGGCCTGTTCATACCGCGCGTCGCCAAAGGCGCGGCGGGCTTCGGCAAGCAGGAGGCGGTTGGTCGAGGCGGCGCGGAGGGCACCGGGAATGCCGAGGAGGGTGAGCATCGGGGGGGCACCTTGCTGCCGGGGTTCGGGGGGAAGGTATGCGTCCGGGCGGGGGGTGCAAGGGGGCAGCAACGGCTGTACCGGACTCTGTGCCGGAAACTGTACCGCAAACTGTCAGCACGCAGCGGGCGGTGGCTTCACGTCCGGTTCGGGATGGGGCGGGCCGTCGGCGGGGGTGGACCTTTCGCGGGGGGGTGCCTAGCTTTGCGACAAAGGAGACCCGCACCATGACCAATCCGCTGCTTGCCCCTTGGACTGCGCCTTTCGGACTGCCGCCCTTTGCCGCGATTTCCGATGCCGATTTCGGCCCGGCCTTCGAGGTGGGGCTGGCCGAGGCGCGGGCGGCTGTGGCCGCGATTGCGGATCAGGCGGAGGCGGCGAGTTACGCCAATACCATCGCGGCGCTGGAATTGGCCGAGGGGACCTTGGACCGGGTGTCGGGGGTGTTTTACAACCTTGCCGGGGCCGACAGCACCGAGGCGCGCGAGGCGCTGATGCGGGAATTGGCACCGAAGATGAGCGCCTTTGCGTCCGAGATCACCAACAACAAGCGGCTGTGGGCGCGGATCGAGGATCTGTGGTCGCGGCGGGATGGGCTGGGGCTGGATGCAGAGCAGATGCGGGTGCTGACGCTGTATCGGCGGATGTTCGTGCGGTCTGGGGCAGAGTTGGAGGGCGCGGCGGCGGAGCGGCTGACAGAGGTCAAGGCGCGGCTGGCGGTGCTGGGGACGCAGTTCGGGCAGAACCTGCTGGCGGATGAACGGGCGTGGTTCATGGTGCTGGCCGAGGAGGATTTGGAGGGGTTGCCGGGTTTCGTCGTGGATGCGGCGCGGGCGGCGGGCAAGGAGCGGGGGCAGAACGGGCCGGTGGTGACGCTGAGCCGCAGTCTGATCGTGCCGTTCTTGCAGTTTTCGCCCCGGCGGGCGTTGCGGCGGGTGGCCTATGAGGCGTGGGTCGCGCGCGGGGCGAATGGGGGCGACACGGACAATCGAGGCATCGCGGCCGAGATATTGGCGCTGCGCGAAGAGCGGGCGAAGCTGCTGGGATATGCGAGTTTCGCGGCGTTCAAGTTGGAGCCGGAGATGGCCAAGACGCCCGATGCGGTGCGCGATCTGCTGATGCGGGTGTGGGAGCCCGCGAAGCGGAAGGCGCTGGCGGATGCGGCGGTGCTGGAGGGGATGCTGCGGGCGGATGGGGTCGTGGGGCCGCTGGAGCCGTGGGATTGGCGCTATTATTCCGAGAAGCGGCGGATGGCAGAGCATGATCTGGATGAGGCGGCGTTGAAGCCGTATCTGGGGCTGGAGGCGATGCTGGGGGCGATGTTCGGCTGTGCCAGTCGCCTGTTCGGGCTGGAATTCCGCGAGATTGCGGGGCCGTTCTATCATCCCGATGTGCGGGGGTGGGAGGTGACGCGCGGGGGGCGGCATGTGGCCGTGTTTCTGGGCGACTATTTCGCGCGGTCGTCCAAGCGGTCGGGGGCGTGGTGTTCGGCCATGCGGTCGCAGCGCAAGCTGGGCGGGGAGCAGCGGCCCATCGTGGTGAACGTGTGCAACTTTGCCAAGGGCGATCCGGCGCTGCTGTCATGGGATGATGCGCGGACCTTGTTCCATGAATTCGGCCATGCGCTGCATCAGATGCTGTCGGATGTGACGCATGGGTTCATTTCGGGGACATCCGTGGCGCGGGACTTCGTGGAGCTGCCGAGCCAGCTTTATGAGCATTGGTTAGAGGTTCCGGCGGTGCTGGAGGACCATGCGCGGCATTGGCAGACGGGGACCCCGATGCCAGAGGATATGCGGGCGCGGTTGTTGGCGGCGGGGACTTATGATCAGGGCTTCGCGACGGTGGAATTCGTCGCCTCGGCCCTTGTCGATCTGGCGTTTCATGAGGGGGCGGCACCGGCGGACCCGATGGCGATGCAGGCAGAGGTGCTGGACGCTTTGGGCATGCCGCAGGCGATCCGAATGCGGCACGCGACACCGCATTTCGCGCATGTCTTTTCGGGCGACGGGTATTCGGCGGGGTATTATTCCTACATGTGGTCGGAAGTGATGGATGCCGACGCCTTTGCCGCCTTTGAGGAGGCGGGTGATCCGTTCCACCCCGAAGTGGCGGCGAAGCTGGAGGCGCATATCCTTTCGGCAGGCGGGTCGGAGGAGGCGGAGGTGCTGTATACCCGGTTCCGGGGGCGGATGCCGGGGGTGGAGGCGCTGCTGAAGGGGCGGGGGTTGTTGGACGTCGCCTGAGGTCTGGCGTCTGGCGGGGGGCGGTGGTTTAGTCGCCCGCGCAAGACGGAGGCAGGCATGACGTTCGGGACGAATATCCGCACCTATTGGCAGGGGCGCTGGCATGAGGGTGATCTGGCGGTGATGAAGGCCGCCGATCATGGCATCTGGCAGGGGTCTTCGGTTTTTGACGGGGCGCGGATGTTCGACGGGCTGGTGCCCGATCTGGCGTTTCACTGTGCGCGGGTGAATGACAGCGCGCGGGCGCTGATGATCACCCCCACGATGGATGCGGGCGAGATGGAGGCGGTGATCCGCGAGGGGCTGCGGGCCTATCCGCGCGGGGCGGCGGTCTATGTGCGGCCGATGTATTGGGCGATTGACGGGTCGGACCTTGGCATCGCGCCGAAGGAAAACTCGACGGGCTTCGCCATTTCCTTGGAGCAGGTGGCGATGCCTGCGGCGGAATTCCAGACGACGGTGACGCGGACGCGGTTCCGGCGGCCCGTGCTGGAGGATGCGGTCTGCAATGCGAAGGCCGGGTGTCTGTACCCCAACAACGCGCGGATGCTGGTGGAGGCGAAGGCCAAGGGATTTGGCAATGCGCTGGTGGCGGATGCGATGGGGAACCTTGCCGAGAGTGCGACGGCAAATGTGTTTTTGGTGAAGGATGGGGCACTGTTCACGCCGATCCCGAACGGCACGTTTCTGGCGGGGATCACGCGGGCCCGGCATATCGCCAATGCGCGGGCGGCGGGGATCGAGGTGGTGGAGACGGTGCTGACCTTTGACGATGCCCATGCGGCGGATGAGGTGTTCCTGTCGGGGAATTTCGCCAAGGTGACATCGGTGAAGGCCTTTGACGGCACGCAGTATCGGTCGCGTGCCGTGACCGAGAAGGTGCGGTCGCTCTACATGGATTGGGCGGCGTCGCAGCCCGTCTGAGGGCGAAATCTGACGCAGATTTCGCGGCGGAAATTGGCGCAATTTCCGTTGGTTGACGTTGGGGCCCGGAGTTTGCGCCAAACTCCGGCGCGGTTTTTGTGACAAAAACCGCAGTTGCGCGGCGGGTTGCGCGGCGGCATGATCCGCTTGTTGAGGAGAAGAAGATGCGGAAGTTCCTTGTCGTTCTGGACGACACGCGCGAATGCCTGAACGCGATGCGGTTCGCCGCGCTGAGGGCCGCGCATACCGGGGGCGGGGTCACGATCCTGTCGATCATCCCGCCCGAGGAGTATCAGCACTGGATGGGCGTGGCCGATCTGATGCGGGCCGAAGCGCGGGAGCGGATCGAGGCGCATTTCGAGGTCTTTGCCAAGTGGATGCGCGACAAGCAGGGGATCAACCCAGAGCTGGTGATCCGCGAGGGTGATCCGGTGGCAGAGATTCTGGCGCAGGTGTCAGAGGACCCGGAGATTGGGGTGCTGGTACTGGGTGCCGGGACCGAGAAGGCGGGGCCGGGGCCTTTGGTCACGCAGATGAGCCGGAATTCGGGGAACCTGCCTATCCCGATCACCATCGTTCCGGGCGATATGTCCAAGGAACGACTGGAGAGCATCACCTAGGGACGCCAGTCGCCCCTTGCCATTGCGGATAGCGCGGTGGTGATGCGGGCAAAGCTGGCGGCGGCGCGGGGCACGGCGCTGCGCGCGCGCAGGTAGCCGTGGACGAGGCCGGTTTCGGTGACTGCCTGCGCGGTGCCGCCTGCGGCGGTGATGCGCGCGGCGTAGCTGCGGGCGTCATCGGCCAGAGGGTCGCATTCGGCGGCGATGGCAAGGGTGGGCGGCAGGCCCGTGAAATCGGTATCGGACAGGGGCGCGAAGGTCGGGTCTTGGGGCGGTTCCGCGCCGCCGCCGTGGCGGGTCGTGGCGTAGAAAAGCACGTCGTCGCGCGTCAGCATGGGCGCATGGGCGTGGGTGAGGTAGGAGCCCGCGTCGCGGTTGCCGCCCAATCCGGGGTAGATCAGGACCTGCCCCGCGATGCCAAGCGCGCCGTTGCGCCCGATGGCATGGGCGGTGGCCGCCGCAAGATTGCCGCCTGCGCTGTCCCCCGCGAGGAGGAGGGGAGCGGGGAGTTCGGCGGCGATGGCCTTGGTCGCGGCCAGCGCGTCGTGAAAGGCGGCGGGGTGGGGGTGTTCAGGGCAGAGGCGGTAATCGACCGAGACGACATGCAGGCCCGTGGCGGCGCAAAGTTCGGCGCAGACGTCATCATGGGAATGCAGGCCGCCCACGACGAAGCCGCCGCCGTGGAAATAGGCGATGGTGCCGCCATGGCCTGCGTAATGGCGGCAGGGGACGCCTGCAAAGCTGCGGTCATGGGCGATGACGCCGGGCGGGTAGCCGCGATGGAAGGCGCGGCACATGCCGTCATAGATCGCGCGCTGGTCTGCGATAGAGAGGGTG
Organism: Pseudomonadota bacterium; assembly: GCA_039798885.1. Lineage (GTDB taxonomy): Bacteria > Pseudomonadota > Alphaproteobacteria > Rhodobacterales > Rhodobacteraceae > Paragemmobacter. The sequence goes on from JBDKFE010000088.1 coordinate 51,528, forward strand.
GCCGTGTCGGGCGGATAGGCGGCGTCCGTCCTGTGGATGAAATCCCAGGTGGGGGCGTCGATAATCGTTCGGTAATCCGGGCGGTCCATGCTGCAGAAGGTGAAGCGAAACGGGGCGCAGTGCAATGGCCATCGGGACGGATCAGGCGGCGGTGCAGCTTGTTCTTGGCAGGCTGGACATGGTGACGGCGGGCGAGGTGGTGGCGGCCTTTTTGCGCTGTGCCGGGGCGCTGCGGCGAAAGGAGGGTGTGCCGATGCTGCGCGTCCTTGTCACCGACGAGGAGGTCGCCGTTGCGTCAGCCGTCGATGATGTCGTGGTGGTTCTAAGGCATGGGGCGGGACGGCAGGAATTTCCCGCAAACCTTCGGGCAAGCCCTATCCGGCTGCGCGCGCCGGTTACGCCGCTGTCGCTGCGGATGGCGCTGGAACATGCGTTGAACCAGAGGGTGGATCGGGTGGCGGGGCCACCCGATCCCGCGCGCGCCAATCAGGCGAGCGAGAGGTTGGTCGCGGATTCGCGACCGTCGCGGCCGGCTTCGATGTCGAAAGTGACGGCCTGACCGTCCTTCAGACCGCGCAGACCCGCACGCTCCAGAGCGGTGATGTGGACGAACACGTCCTTCTTGCCACCTTCCGGCGCGATGAAGCCGTAGCCTTTGGTTTCATTGAACCATTTCACGGTGCCCTTGGCCATCGTGAAGTCTCCTGTCAGTAGTGCCGCCCGCACTGTGCGGCGGCTTGGCCCCGTCAGCCTGGTCGATGCTGTGGCCGGTAAACCCGTAGACAGAAGTCGATTTAGAATAACGTCGCAGCGTGGATATGGGCGCGATACGGCAAAAAGGCAAGGAAAATTGGAAAAAGAGCCTGTTTCCCGGCAGAATTGCGCCCGGGCGGGACGGATATTCCCCGCGCCGGGGGGTGGACAGGGAGGCCGATCCCTTTGGCGATTCCGGCTGCGGGGCGGGCCGGGCGGGGCGAAACAGGTCAGGCGCGGCGGTGGACCCCGGCGGATGCGAGACGGGGCGGCGTCTTGGCGACGGGTGCGGGT
>JBDKFE010000089.1:0-2608 GCA_039798885.1 Pseudomonadota bacterium
CCGCCGTTCCGGCAAGCGGCTTCTCGCACAACGCGAATTTGCGATGGGCGACGCATGCCTGGGCCAATCCGGCATGCGTCGCGTCGGGCGAGGCGATCACCACCGCCTCCACCCTGTCCGAAGCGATCAGGGCCAGCGGATCGGTAAAGACCTCGGCGTGCTGCGCCAGACGCCCTGCCCGTTCGGCATCCGCGTCGCAAATGGCCGCGACACGGACTCCTGCCGTCTCTTCGCGCAACAGGCCCAGATGCTCTGCCCCCATCACGCCAAGACCGATGACCCCGATCGACAGCGTCATTTCACGTCGATCCAGCGCGCCTCGCGCGACGAGGTCTGGATCGTCTCGACCAGCGTCTGGATACGCAGACCCTTGCGGAAGTTGAACGGCTCGGCGGCCTTGCCCGCGATCGCGTTCACATAGCCCGCCACTTCGATGGCCTTCAGGTCGTTGAAGCCCAACTGGTGGCCGGGGGCCACGCAGAACAGCCCATAAGGCGCATGGTCGGGGCTTGCCTCGATCCGGCGAAAGCCCTGCCGCCCCTTGGCATCGGAGGTCGAGAAGAAATGCAACTCGTTGAACCTTTCCTGGCTGAAGGCCAGCGCGCCCTTTGTCCCGTAGACCTCGAAGTCGTGCTGCATCTTGCGGCCCGTCGCGATCCAGTTGCCCTCGATGCTGCCCGTCGCGCCGTTTTCAAATCGCAGGAAGGCGCGTCCGACGTCATCCACCTCGACCGCACGGGTATTGCCTTTTGCATCGACACGGCTGCCGATCATGGTGACGCAATCGCCCATGACGCGGGTCACCGGACCGCAAAGGAATTCCGCAGTGGCCAGAGCGTGGCTGCCGATATCCGCCAGCGCACCGCCACCCGCCGGATCGTGGCGGAAGGTGAACGCCCCGCTTGCATCTGCCATGTAGTCTTCGCAATGGATGCCCCGATAACCGCGGATCTCGCCCAGTTCGCCCGCTGCGATCATCTCGCGCGCAAGGGCCAGCATCGGGTTGCAGAGGTAGTTGAAACCGACCTGCGTCTTGATGCCCTTCGCCTCGGCGGCCTCGGTCATTTCCAGCGCGTCGATGGCGAGCGGGGCCAGCGGCTTCTCGCAATAGACGTGCTTTCTTGCGGCGATGGCGGCCAGCGACATTTCCTTGTGCAACGCGTTCGGTGCGGTGATCGAGACGAGGTCGATCTCGGGATTGGCCATGATCGTCCGCCAGTCGCTCGTCGCATGGGCAAAGCCCAGCGTCACACGGGCGCGTTCGGCGGCGGCATCGGTGATGTCGGCGACCGTGTGCAGTTCCAGATCGTAAGGCAATTCGAACACGCGCGGGGCCGAGGTGAAACCGAAGACATGGGCCTTGCCCATGAAGCCGGTGCCGATCAGGCCGATGCGGAGTTTCGGTTTGGTCATTTCACAAGTTCCTTCACGCTGCCAAGGGCGGCAGCATTGACGATGAGTGCCGGGTCAAGCCGACCAGCAAAGAAGTCCAGAACGTTCTGCACCGACGACACGGCCATCCGTTCCGCCGCTTCGGCGGTTAGGCCCGCCGTATGCGGTGTCAGGATCACCTGATCAAAGGCCAGAAGCGGATGGTCCGCAGCGGGGGGTTCGGCGTCAAAGACGTCAAGGGCTGCGGCGGCAATGTGCCCCGACCGCAACGCATCGGCGAGCGCCGCCTCGTCCACTATCCCGCCGCGCGCCGTGTTGACGATAATCGCCCCACGCTTCATCGACGCGATCTCGACCGCACCGATCATCGGCCTGTCGGCCTTGGGAATATGGACGGAAACGAAATCCGCCTCAGCTAGGGCCATGGCCAGATCACTTGCGCAGGCCACTTGCCCGTCCGGCCAGCCCTTGGCGGCAAGATACGGATCATGCCCAGAGATTTTCATCCCGAAAGCCGCAGCCATCGTCGCCAGATTCCGCCCGATCCGGCCATAACCGATGATCAACAGTGTCTTCCCCGACACCTCGCCCTGTTCCAGCTTGTTGCGCCAGCCCCATGGACCCTGTCGCACGGCGCAGTCGGACCGGATCAACTGCTTGGCGCAGGCAAGGATCTGCATCATCGCATGCTCGGCGACCGAGACAGAATTCACATCCCCCACGATGCAGAGCGGGATGCCCCGCGCGTTCAGCGCCGCCACGTCCACCGCGTCATATCCCACGCCATGCCGCGACACGATCTGAAGCCGCGAAGCCAAGGCCACACTGGCAGCGCTCATCGGCTGTGTGCGGATCACCATCCCGTCGGCACGGTCGAGGTGCGCCTGATAGGAGGCTTCGCTGATCTCTTCGATATGGGTGTATGTAACGCCTGCGGTTTCATCGAGCAGTGCCAAGCCCGCCGGATGAAGCTTTCCCGCAATCAGGATGTGAGGCATCAGTAGACCCCCTTTTCGACCGTGGTCACCGCAGCCTCGGTCAGCTTTCGGAACCCCGCGACGGCGGCGCCGGCGGCGGCGGCAAGGAAGCGGCTATCGCCCCCGACCGTCGTCATGTCGAACCCCCAGCCGATGGCGCGCGCCGCATAATCCGGCGTCCCGCAATGAAGCGCGGCGCGGATGCCGTTCTTCTTGCAAGCGGCGACGATGGTTTGCAG
>JBDKFE010000090.1:0-69186 GCA_039798885.1 Pseudomonadota bacterium
CAGTCTACGTTTCTCCACCCATCCCGGATATCATGCCGCAAGAAGTCCGCGCCACTCGGCGAGCGCAGCGGCGCGGGACTGCTTGAAATGCTCGCGGTTTAGAAGGTGGCGCTCTGTCGGAAAGTGGTTGTGGACCGCGGCATGGACTGACGCGAACTTCTGTAGCGTTCGCATACGTCGGAACGGCAGCATAGCCCACTCCCGTCCGCCAGAGGTCCGCAGCAAACATCGGACCGAACCGGTTCCACCAGTAGCGCACAGTTTCGTGGCTGATCTCGATCCCGCGTTCGTGCAGCAAGTCTTTGACGTTGCGCAGCGATAGCGGGAAACGGATGTAAAGCATCACCGCAAGCCGGATGATCTCAGGGCTCGTCTTGAAGTAGCGGAAAGGGGAGCGTTTTGTCATCCAAGTAGGCTAGTGACCCACCCTGCCCCGCGGCAACCCAAGTTCCTCTTTCAACATCCCCTTGCCGCATCAGGCTGCGACGGTGCCAGAGTTCTGCACAATCCCAGGCTTCTGAGTGATAATGGCTCGTCCTACATCGCGGGGGATCTGGCGGAATATCACGAAGACAAAGGCATGAAGCGCGTCCGTGGCACGCCGATGTATCCGCAGACCCAGGGCAAGATCGAGCCTTGGCACCAAACACTGAAAAACCGCATCCTGTTGGAAGACTACTTCTTCGGTGGGGGAATTTGAGGCCGCCATCGCCGCCTTCATCGACCACAACAACAACCACCGACACCACGAGAGCATCGGCAACCTAACACCAGCTGAAGTCTACTTCGGTCGCGGCGAAACCATCCTCGCTGAAAGGAGACGCATCAAACACAAGACCATCCAAAACCGCCGCTTGAACCATCACCGTCAAGCAGCATAACCCGAACCCGATGAGCCAATGACATCCGCTCCAAGATCACCGCGGTTGTTCCAAATCATTCGACGACGGACAACCGGCAAGCGTGGGCGGGTGCAAGGGGCCTAAAGGCCAAGCTTGTCCGGCGGCGGTCCCGGGAAGCGGGCATAGTCCGGCGCGCCGTCGGGGGTGCCAAGCAGATCCCGCACCGCGCGGACCGCCTGGTCGATGGCGGAATGTGCATAGGCATAGGCGCCACTGTCGGCATTGGCGATGCTGATCCGGCCCCATGGCTGGCGCGCGGCGTCGATCGGCAGGGGGCCGTCGGGCCAGAACGGATCCCACGGGCGCATGTATTCGTAAGCGTAGCCGTGGCTCCAGCGGTTGCAGGTGATGGCCTCGATGTCGGTCGCGGGGTCAAAGCTGCTGCCCGCCAAGGCCTTTGTCAGCAACTCGCGGATCGAGCGTTCCATATCCTCGAAGGTCAGCGTCATCATCGCCCGCTTGCCCGCAAGCGCCTGTTCGCGCGAGGGCAGGCCGGGTTCAACCATGACCTTGGACAAATGCAGGATCACCGGATCCTCGGGTGTGTCCGCGAATGTGTAGTCGCCCATAGACACTGGGAAGTCGATCTCGAAGCCGCTCCAGAAATTGCCCCGGGCGCGTGCGCCGTCGATCTTGAGATCATCCAGCGCCTTCCAGTTCCGCAAAAGGACATTTGTGTAGATCAGCGGCACCTTCTGCTGGTCGTTCAGCGCGGCGATCTGGTCGGGCGCAAGTTCATCGGTCAGGTAGGGTATGACACGGTGCCAGCAGGCCAGCACCACATGCCCCGCCTTGACCGACTGCAAGCCCCCGGCTGCGGCATAGGTGACCGTGACGCTGTCGGCGCTGGCCGGGTCGCCGTCATGGGCCACTTTCACGACCGTCGCGTTGAGCCGCAGCCGCACCTCGTTCTCGGCCTTATCCAGTGCGGCGTAGTCGACCATCGCCACGACCTGATCTTCCATGCTGGAGCCGGGCAGGGCGGCAGGGATCAGGGCACGGACAAGGTGGCGGGCGATCCCGGCATTGCCGTCGGGGAAGTGGTAGATGTAGGGGTCGGGATCGGTGAACCCCAGCCTCCCCGAGGGGCTGTGATACTTGGAAACGCTTTCGCCCAGGTCCATCCCGTCGAAGCCGGGGTTCCAGTTGCCGCGCGCGTCCAGGGCCGTCGTCGCATCGATGCCGACGCCGAAATAGCCGGTGGTCGAGGTCTGGAAGTAGTCGACCAGCTGCGGGTCGGCCTTCACGTAGTCAAGGAGGAACTCCTTGTAGGTGATCTGCGCCAGCTTCTCCAACCGCGCCTCGGGTGTCATCCCGGGCAGATAGTCGCCGGGGGCGTCGATCAGCGCGATCAGGTCGGCCTTTGCCTTGTCGTTCAGCGGCGTCTGGGCGACCCAGTCCTTGGTCTCTCCCGACTGGACGACCAGCTTGTCCACGCCCCACTTCGCCGCATCGAAAAAGAGGGCACCGTTCAGGCCGCGTTCTTCGGCCCATGCCTGGTTGTAATAGGTCTCGAACTTAGCGGTCTCGATCCCGATGGCGGCCAGGGTCGCGTTGACCGCGGGGCTGAAGTAGCTGGGCGTCTGCATCGACTGCGAGCCGCCATAGCCTATCAGACGCTTGCCACTAGACGAGGTGAATTCGTTCCGCTTGGCGTGGCCACCGAAGTCGTCCAGGGGGTCGATCAGCAGGACCTTCGCGCCGGGCTTCTGCTGACGGTAGGTAAAAGCGGCGGCAAGGCCAGAGATCCCGGCGCCGACGACGACAAGGTCATACACCTCGCCCGTGTCAGTGATGGCGGGGTTCGAGGCCCAGAAGCTGCCGTCGCGGATCGCGTGCATGACGTTCTGCGCCGCGTCCGTCTGGCCACGAAGGCCCTCGCCCGCAGGCGGATAGGCGGCGGTCTGCGCCATGGCCGGGCGGGTGCCCCAGCCCCCAAGCGCCGTTGCGCCTATCGCCAGCGCCACCCCGTCCAGAAAGTCACGCCGGGTGATGCCGCGGTCCATTCCCAGGCGTTTGTCGGCTTCGCTCCAACCCATCACGTCTCTCCCTGTGGCCGCTTCTGGCCACAGTGTCGGGCGGAAGAGGATCTTGCGTCAAGGTGCTGTCAAGCAAATGCGAACCAGTCTCCGCTTCCCTGGCCCCAGCCAAGTATAAGGCCGCAAGAAGGCTGCGCCACTCGGCGAGAGCGGCGGCGCGTGACTGTTTGTAGTGGCCGCGGTTTAGGAGATGGCGCTCGGTCGGAAAGTGGTTGTGGACCGAGGCATGGATTGACGCGAACTTCTGTAAAGTTCGCATGCGCCGGAACCGAAGCATCGCTCGTTCGCGTCGTCGAGATGGTTTGTGCGAGGTCTTCACGCGGTTGTTGAGCCAGCGGCTCGTCTCGCGGAAGCCTTTAGGACAGTCCGCACCTGAAGGATTAAACTTGCGGTGCATATGCGGGAAACGGTCTTGATCACATAACGGCATACGGAACGGCATACAAACACGCACAGGGAACGAAATATGCTTTTTCTATCAGATCTATAACAAGAATATTTGGCGGACAGTGAGGGATTCGAACCCTCGAGACGGTTCCCCGCCTACACACTTTCCAGGCGTGCGCCTTCGACCACTCGGCCAACTGTCCTTGCCGCCTTCCTTAGTGTGCCGTGCGGATGGACGCAAGGGGCCAAGGTAGGTCGGTGTGTCATGCCTCCAGAACGAGGGTCACGCGACGGTTCTGGCGTCCCTTCTTTTCGATCTTGCCGATTGCGACGCGGCCGATTTCGGCGGTGCGGGCAACATGGGTGCCGCCACAGGGCTGCAGGTCGACCTGCGACAGGCCCTCGCCGATCCGGATCAGGCGCACCCTGCCCTGACCCATGGGCGGGCGGACGGACATCGTCTTGACCAGACCGGGACTGGCTTCCAGTTCCGCATCGGTGATCCAGTCCTCGGTCACGGGCAGGTCCAGCCCAATCAGCGCGTTCAGCCGGTCCTGCACCAGCGCCACATCGTCCGGCGGGTCCGGCATGTCGAAATCGAGCCGCCCGCGCTCCACCCCGATCTGGCCGCCGGTGACGGGTAATGGGATGACGACCGACAACAGGTGCAGTGCCGTGTGGACGCGCATGTGGCGATGCCTGCGGTCCCAGTCCAGCCTCTGGCGCACCACGGTCCCAACCGGCGGCATGGCGTCCGGCGCGGCGGGGACAAGGGCGATCTGCCCGCCTTCGGCCTTGACCGCCGTGGCGATGGGCAGGCCGCCCCCGGACCAATCCAGCCGACCGGAATCCCCCGGCTGCCCGCCCCCCGTAGGGTAGAACAGGCTGCGGTCGCAAAGGATGCCCCCCTCGGCCGTATGGCCCATGACGACGGCCTCCACCTCGCGCAGGTAGGGATCGGCCCGGAACAGAAGTTCGGTCATTTCTCCTCCGACAGGGTGGGATCGACGGATTCCGTCCGCGTGGCCGCGACCTTCGCGCGGCGGGACTTCGAACGTTCGACAGGCAGGTCCGCCGGGGCTGCGGGCGGGGCCGTCACGGCGGCTTCGGTCTTCGCGGCGCCGGGCATGATGATGCCTGCCTCGGCAAAGCGGCGGACGATGGCGTGGTTGATCTCGCTTCGGACCTGAACCGAGAAATTCACGTCGCGCAGGATGATCCGCATCTCGAAGGTCAGCCCGTCTGCGGTGAAGCCCATGAAGGCTACGACCGGCGCTGGCGTCAGGATGGTCAGGGGCTGGGCTTCGGCGATCTCGCGCAAGACGCGTTCCACGGCGCGGGTGTCGGTACCATGGACGACGGTGACCGGGACGATCAGACGGCCCGACAGGTTGAACCGCGTCCAGTTCGTCACGCGCTGCGTCACCAGATCGGCATTGGGCACGATCACATCGGACCGGTCAAAGGTCTGGATCCGGGTGGACCGGACCGAGATGGCCCGCACCGTGCCCGAGACATTGCCAACCTCGATCCAGTCGCCCTCGCTCACCGGGCGTTCGATCAGCAGGATGATGCCGGACACGAAGTTCGACACGATGTTCTGAAGGCCGAAACCGATGCCGACGGACAGGGCACCTGCGACGATGGCAAGGCCCGACAGGTCGATCCCGGCAGAGTTGATGGCAACAAGAGCGGCCAGGAAGATGCCGATATAGCCCACCCCCGACACCACCGCATTCTGCCCACCCTGATCGAGGTTGGTGCGTGGCAGGATCGTGCCCTTCAGCGCCCCTTGCAGCAGTCGCGTCAGGGCATAGCCCGCACCGAAGATCACGGCGAAGATCAGGAAGTCGGTGGGCGAAACCCGCGTCGCGCCAATCTGGAAGCCTTCGAGGAATCTCTGCCAGAGTTCCGTGATATCTGCCCAGCGCGCCCCCCACACGACCGCAAAGATGGGCAGCGAACACAGCGTCATGGCAAAGCCAATCAGGACGGGGATCAGCCCCTCTTGATCGGCGGCGTCGGATCGGGTCACCAGCCCATAGATATCGGCGACAAAGCGCTGCAGCACGAAAAGCACCGCAACCAGCCCCAGCGATACGACAGACGGGAAGACCAGCGCCGTCGCCGCCGCGATATAGCCGATGGCCCCCAGCACCAGCCCGGCGATGCCCGCCAGCATCACCCCCCGCGCCAAAAGGCCAAGCACGCGGGTGCCATAGCTCAACCCCTCGTCGCCTGCACTTTCGGCGTGGACATGGCGGCGCAACAGCTGCCCCATCCGGAACAGAAGAACCGCCGTCGCGGCAAGGATGGGAAAGCCCAGCACCGCATTGGCCGCGTCATCCGCGCCCACCTCTAGCGCGATCTGCTGGCGCACGGCCTCGATGGCGATCAGCAGACCGAACATCCGGGCCAGAAAGCGCCCTTCCAGCCGCCGTTCGGTCGCCAGTTTCAGCGCGGCATCCCCCCCGGGATCAACCGGAAACACAGCATTGCCCAGCCAGTTCGCCGCCCCAAGGATGAAAACCAGTCCCGGCAGCACCCCGATGAGGATGGCACCCAACGGCCCGGTCAGCCCCGTGCGCGCCAGCGCCATGCTTAGGGCCATAGCCCCCAGCGTCGGAAGCAGCACCTGCATCAGCGAGAAGATCAGCCCGACGACACGCCGTCCGCGCGCGGTCTTGGGCTGCGGCAGGCGGGCGCGCAGGGGTTCGATCAGCCGCTGTCCCTGCGACAGCATCCCGACACCTGCCAGAACCAAAAGCGCGATCAGGGGAAGGTTGTCGAACAGGGCCCGTCGCCCGTCGCCCCGCGTCCAGCGTGTCGATGACTCCGTCCACAGACGGACGGTCAGGTCCCCCATCACCGCCAGTGCGGCAGGCCAGTTCGCGGGATTGATCGGAGAAGGCCAGAGTTGCAAAAGCTGGCTAGCCTGACGTTCGCGCAGCAGGCGGTCCACCTCACCTATCAGGCCGTCGGCGCGGCGATAGGCTTCTTCCGCCGTGATGCCGGGCGCTTGCAGCCGGACCAACTGGTCCGAAAGCTGCTGTCGTCGCTGCGCGATCTCGGCGGCTTCGGTGTCGCCCTCGGCCGGAACCGGGCCCAGCGCGGCGATCTGGTCGCGGAGATTGGCGATACGCGTGGAATTGGTGTTCTGCGCCACAAGGAAGGCCGCGCGCCAGTCGACAAGCTGCGTGCGCAGCGCTTCCAGCACGCGGTCCTCGGCATCGGGATTGGCCAGCACAGCTTCGGCCCGTTCGGCCGCGCGTTCCCATGCCACATAGTCCAGCGCGTTGCTCTTGCCCGATCCCTTGGACACGACGACGGTTGTCGAGGGGCGGTTCGTTCCGGCGGCGGGGGTTGTGGTCGTGACGGCGACCGCACCGGATGTCTGCGTGCCGCCCGTGGCGGCGGGTGCAGGCGTCTGGGTCGTGGCGCTGCCCGACGGTGTCCCGGCATCGCCCTGCGCGGGGGCCTGTGCGGTCGCCGTGCCGCCCGCGGTGCCCTGTTCGGTGGTCGTCCCCTGCCCCGGCGCGGCCTCTTGCGCCCGCAGGCCCTGCCCCGCCAGCACAAAGGATGCCAGCAAGGCAAAGACGAAGCCGCGCAGAAGCCGCCCGCCCGGCGGCAGGGTCACGGTCATGCGTCCTCGAACACGGTCGGGATCGCGCGCGGCGCGCGGTCCAGCCATTCCGGGACGGGCAGCCCCTTTTCCTTCAGGAAGGTGGGATTGTAGAGCTTGGACTGATAGCGGTTGCCGTAGTCGCAGAGGATCGTGACGATCGTGTGCCCCGGCCCCATATCCTTGGCCATGCGGATGGCGCCCGCGATATTGATGCCAGAGGAACCGCCAAGGCAGATGCCTTCATCCTGCAGCATTTCAAAGACCAGCGGCAGTGCCTCGCTGTCGGGGATGCGGTAGCTGTAATCGGGCCGGAACCCTTCCAGATTGGCGGTGATCCGCCCCTGTCCGATGCCTTCGGTGATCGAGGTTCCGGGCGATTCAAGCTTGCCTTCGGTGTAGTAGGCATGCAGCGCGGCGCCTTCTGGATCGGCCAGACCGATCTTCACACCCTTGGGCTGCAAGGCCAAACCGACACCCGCCAGCGTGCCGCCGGAGCCTACCGCGCAGATGAAACCATCCACCTTGCCGTCCGTCTGTTCCCAGATTTCCGGCCCCGTCGTTTCGATATGGGCCTGACGGTTTGCGATGTTGTCGAACTGGTTGGCCCAGATTGCGCCGTTTGGTTCGGTTCGCGCCAGCGCCTCGGCCAGACGGCCGGAATAGCGGACGTAGTTGTTGGGGTTCTTGTAGGGCGCCGCCGGGACTTGCACCAGTTCCGCCCCGGCAAGGCGCAACATGTCCTTCTTTTCTTGGCTCTGCGTTTCGGGGATGACGATCACGGTCTTGAAGCCCATGCTCGCGCCCACAAGTGCAAGGCCGATGCCCGTGTTGCCCGCCGTGCCTTCGACGATGGTGCCGCCGGGTTTCAGCAGGCCCTTCGCCACCGCGTCCTTGATGATGTAAAGCGCGGCGCGGTCCTTGACGGACTGTCCGGGATTCATGAACTCGCACTTGCCAAGGATCGTGCAGCCGGTCATCTCGCTCGCCCGCTTTAGCTTCAGCAGGGGCGTGTTCCCGATGGTCTCGGCCAGATCGTCGAATGTGCGCATGTCGGGTTCCTTCGCCTTTTGCACAACGTCTAGGCGGGGGCGCGGAAAATCTCAAGCCATGCCGCCGGAACAGGCGGTTTCACCCGCGATTTACCGGGCGGGCGCGGCCCGATGGTGCGGGGGCGGAAAAAGGAAAAGGCGGCGATCAAGGGACCGCCGCCTTTTGTCCGCTTTGACAAAGGTTTACTCTGCCTTGGCGACCAGCAGACCGTCGGCCTTGAGCCCGGCATAGCTTTCGTCCAGCGACTTTTTGGCCCGTTCGATCAGCACGTCGATCTCGGCCGGGGTGATGACCAGCGGGGGCGAGATGATCATGCGGTCGCCCACATGGCGCATGATGAGGTTGTTGGCGAAGCACCGCTCGCGGGTGCGCAGGCCGACGGTGCCGGACTCGGACGCGAACTTTGCGCGCTTGGCCTTGTCGGGCGTCAGCGCGATGGAGCCCATGAGGCCCACCAGTTTCGCCTCGCCCACCAGCGGGTGGTCGGTGAGCGCGTCCCAGCGTTCCTTGAGGTAGGGATGGGCCACGTTGCGGACGTGTTCAACGATCTTTTCTTCCTGCAAGATGCGCAGGTTTTCCAGCGCGACAGCCGCCGCCACAGGATGGCCGGAATAGGTGTAGCCGTGGAAGAATTCGCCGCCTTCGGCCACAACCGCCGCCACTTCGTCGCAGACGATGGAGCCGCCGATGGGCTGATAGCCCGAGGACAGGCCCTTGGCGATGGTCATGATATGCGGCTTGATCCCAAAGGTCTGCGAGCCGAACCAATTGCCCGTGCGACCGAAGCCGGTGATGACTTCGTCGGCGATCAAGAGGATGCCATACTTGTCGCAAATCCTTTGAATTTCAGGCCAGTAGGTGGCGGGCGGGACGATCACGCCGCCCGCGCCCTGGATCGGTTCACCGATGAAGGCCGCGACGTTTTCCACGCCAAGTTCAAGGATCTTGTCTTCCAGTTGCTTGGCGCGGGCGATGCCGAATTCGGCCTCGGTCATCTCGCCGCCCTCGCCCCACCAATAGGGTTGGTCGATATGTTCGATGCCGTCGATCTTGCCGCCATGGGCGTGGATCGGGGACATGCCGCCAAGGCTGCCGCCGCCCATGGTGGAGCCGTGGTAGCCGTTCTTCCGTGCGATGATGACGCGCTTTTCAGGCATCCCCTTGACCTGCCAATAGCGGCGGACGAGGCGGATGTTGGTGTCGTTCGCTTCGGACCCAGACCCCGCGAAGAAGACGTGGTTCAAATCACCCGGAGCCAGTTCCGCAAGCTTTGCCGCAAGGGCGATGGCGGGGACGTGGGTGGTTTGGAAGAAGGTGTTGTAATAGGCCAGTTCTTCCATCTGACGCGCGGCAACTTCGGCCAGTTCCTTGCGGCCATAGCCGATGTTGACGCACCACAGGCCCGCCATGCCGTCGATGATCTGGTTGCCTTCGCTGTCGGTCAGCCAGACGCCCTTGCCGCGCGTGATGACCCGCGCACCCTTGGCCGCCAGACCGTTCGAGTCGGTGAAGGGGTGCATGTGATGCGCGGCATCCAGCGCCTGAAGCTCTGCCGTGGGCAGGTGGTTGGTGATCATGTTCATGGAACGGCCCTCGCGGAATCAGCAGCCCGCCGGACGGCGGGTCTCAGACGCGAGCATATGATCAAAACAGGGTGTCTTCAAGAAATTTGATCAAATTCATGCATAGCGCTGTGAGGTGGTGGAAAAGGCGTGGTTTGCCATGGGATTGGCGAAAAACGACTGTACCGGACTCTGTGCCGGATTCTGTGCCGCAAACTGTACATACGCAGCGGGCGGTGAACCGGGGGGTCGCGCAACGGGGGCGGGGTCAGACGCTGCCTTCGGTCTGGGCTTGGCGTATCTGGTCGATGCCTTGCTGGATGTCATTCTCGACCGCCCGCGCCAGGGCCGCGCGGTCGCCTGACCGCATGGCGGCGAGCGCCTCTTCATGCCGGTCGGGCAGCGCCGCCGCGCCGTAGCGGGCGCAGACCACGCGCAGTGACGGACCAAAGCGCAGCCAGAGGCCGCGCGCGATGTCGACGAGGATCGGGGCATCCGACGCCTCGTAAAGCGCGAAGTGGAAGGCGTGGTTGGATTCGAGGTAATCCGTGACGGACCCGGCCCGGATCGCGCGGTCGACGCGGTCGTCGATCGCCTCTAGCCTGTCGATCAGGTCGGGGGTCAGGTGGACGGCGGCAAGTTCGGCCAGTTTCGGTTCCACCGTCAGACGGACAAAGGCGAGTTGGTCCAGAAGCGCGGGCGTCAGGTTGGGCACGGCCACGCGGCGATTGCCTTGGGGCAGCAGCGCGCCTTCGGCGGTGAGGCGGCGGATCGCCTCGCGCACGGGGGTCATCCCCGCGTCGAGATCGCGGATCAGGCCTTGGATGGTGACGGGCTGGCCGGGGGTCAGATGGCCGAAGAGGATCATGTCGCGCAGACGGCCATATGTGACCTCATGCGATGGGATCTTGCGCGACTCGTCGTCCATCGTCCTGCCCTGCGGTTCCTTGGCGGTCAGGTAAACCGCAGGGACGGATTTGATCAAGTTGTTATGCGCCCCCGCCGGACGGGATGTAGTCAAAGCGCAGGAAATCGGCGGTCCAGCCCTGCCCCGTCAGGTCCTGCGCGACCATGCCGACAAAGGCCCCGGTGAAATTGGCATGTTCGCCCCGGCCCCCTTCGTCAGAGATGATCCTAGCATCCAGCGTCGGACCCACGGCGGCCAGCGGGGCGTCGCCCGTGGCCACGAGGAAGCGTTGAGTGGGGCCATCGACCTGCACTTCGATACGGACGGGGCCTTCGGGGGGCAGGGGGTGGTGGAGGTGGATCGTCAACGCCTCGCCCGGCCAATCGCCAAGGCAGGAGACGAGGGTGAGGCAGCGGCCAATCCCGGCTTCGCGGGTGACGAGGGCGGCGTGGAATTTGTGGCGGTTGTAGTAGGTGATCAGGCCCGCCGCGCGTTGCCAGTTGGGCGGGTCGGCCAGCAGGACGGTGGCGGCGCTGTAGGCGTGGTGTTCCTGACGGCGCGCGACGAGGGACTGTTCGAACCACGACCCAAGGCTTTCGCGCCCGGTCAGGCGCAGGGCTTGGCCGGTGAGGGTGAAGAGCCGTTCCGGATAGGGCGTGCGGAGCCATTGGAATTCTGGCGGCAGGTCGCGGGTCTGGAAGGTGCGGAGGATCGGCAGGTCGGGGTGGCGTTTTGCGGGCAGGTCCACCGTGACGGGCGGGGCCATGCCGCCGCCGTGCAGGCGGGGCCAGCCGTCGGGGTGCCAGTCGATGCGGGCAAGGCCCGTCTCGCGGCCCAATGGGCAGACGTTGCCGGGAAGGGGGCGGCCACAGAGGAAGGTGTGGAAGCCCTGCCCTTCGGGTGTTTCGACATATTGGCCATGGCCTACGCGTTGCAGCGGGTGGTCGGGGGAGAAGCGCGTGGTCAGAAGGTGGGTGTCGGGATGCATCTCGTAAGGCCCCGATATGGCGCGGGCGCGGGCCATGGTGACGGCGTGGTCATAGCCCGTGCCGCCTTCGGCGACGGTCAGGTAGTACCAGCCGTTCTTTTTGAAAAGATGGGGTGCCTCGGTCAGGCCGAGGGAGGAGCCGGTGAAGATGGTTGTGACCTGCCCGATCAGGCCGCGTTCAGGGTGCCATTCCTGCAATTCGATCCCGTCGAAGCTGTCATGGGCGGGGTTCAGGCCCGTGCCCTTGCCGCGATGGTTCCAGCGCATGTTGAGGAACCATTTCCGCCCGTCATCATCGTGAAACAGCGAGGGGTCGAAGCCAGAGGAGGTGACGTAGGTGGGGTCGGACCAGTCGCCATCGATGGTGTCGCAGGTGACGATGACGTTGTGGGCGTCCTTGAAGGCGCCGTCGAAGCGTTTGACATCGGTGTAGACCAGCCAGAACCGTTGGCCGTCATGCGACAGACAGGGGGCCCAGACGCCGCAACTGTCGGGATTGCCCCGCATGTCGAGTTGGGCGGGACGCCGCAGGGGGCGGGCCACCAGTTCCCAGTTCACAAGGTCGGTGGAGTGGTGGATCTGGACGCCCGGATACCATTCGAAGGTGGAGGTCGCGATGTAATAGTCACGCCCCACGCGGCAGATGGACGGATCGGGGTTGAAGCCCCGCAGGATCGGGTTTTCGATCATGCAACACCACGAATTTTCTGCGAAAATTCGCGCCCCACTTGCGGCGGGGCGCGACGGGTCGGGGGTCGGATGGGTGGCGTCAGGCCATCAGCGCCAATGCCTCGTCGATGCCCAGTGCCGCGGGGCGCGTGCAGGTGGTGCCCATGGGCACGAAGGTGCCTTCCGCCCCGGATTTGAGGGCGGCGGTCATCACCTCGACCCCGTGCAGCGCGCGGTCGATGGAGCAGCGGGCGTCGCGGCCCGTCATGATCGCCTGCGCCATGTCGGCAAGGCCCGCCGTGCGGTAATTGGCCAATGGGCCGACAGAGGGGTGGTCCTGATTGTTGCGCGACAGCGGGTGGTCCCAGAGCGGGACTTCGGCCAGTTTGCCGTCGCGGCCCGCCACTTCGACCGTGCCGCCAAAGAAGTTGGGGTCGGGGACGTAGATCGTGCCCTCGGTCCCGTAGAGTTCCATATTGACCCGCTTGTGGTGCCAGACGTCCCAGCTTGCCGACAGGTTGACCGTCGCGCCATTGGCGAATTCCAGCAGGGCGTGGATGTTGGTGGGGGTCTTGACGGGGATCACCTCGCCCTTCCTTGGTTCGGACGAGATGGTGCGGGTTGCACTGGCCGCAGATGTCAGGGCGGCGACGCGCTTCACGGGGCCGATCAGATTGATGAGGTTGGCGATGTAATAGGGGCCCATGTCCAGCATCGGCCCGCCACCGGGCAGGAAGAAGAAGTCGGGGTTGGGGTGCCAGTGTTCCATCCCGTGGCCCATGACGGCGGCGCAGCCTGCGGTGATCGTGCCGATGCGGCCTTCGTCGATGATCGCCCGCGCCATCTGATGCGCGCCGCCAAGGAAGGTGTCGGGGGCGCAGCAGACAGACAGGCCCTTGGACCGCGCGAGGTCGCGCAGGGCGAGGCCGTCTTCCAGCGTGAGTGTCAGGGGTTTTTCGGAATAGACGTGCTTGCCTGCTTGCAGGATCGCCTTGGACACACCGAAATGGGCGTCGGGAACGGTCAGGTTGATGACGACGTCAAGGTCGGGATTGGCCAGCAGGTCATCGACCGACTGCGCCTTGGTGTTGAATTCTTCGGCCCGCGCGGTGGCGGCGGCCATGTTCATGTCGGCGACGGCGCGCACTTCCAGCCCTTTGAACGTGGGGGCGAGGCGCAGGTAGGCCGCCGAGATGTTGCCGCATCCGATGATGCCGATGCCCAGTTTTGCCATGGTTCAGTATCCTTTCACTGCCGCCAACGAGCGCCGCGCAAAGCGGGCGTGGTCGCTTGGATTGTCATGTTCGATCACGAGATGCGCCACCCCTGCCCCGCGCAGCAGGCCCAGAAGCGCGCGCCAGTCCACGGTGCCTTGGCCGACATCGGCCCAGCCATCCTCGGCCGCGTTTTCGCCCGCAGGCGCGATGTCCTTTACATGGGCGGCGGTGATACGCCCACGTTCGGCGGCGATCCATTGGGCGGGGTCGGCATGGCCCTTGATGACCCATGCGACATCCATTTCCCATTCCAGCGCGGGGCCGCCTTCCAGCAGCGCGGCCATCGGGATGGTGCCGTCAGGCAGGGGAATGAATTCGAAGTCGTGGTTGTGCCAGCCAAAGCCCAGCCCTGCCGCGCGGATGGCGGCACCGGCGCGTTCCAGCCGCGCGCCCCAATCGCGCCAGCCCTGCGCCGTGGTGGGGCGCATTTCGGGCGGCATCCATGGGCAGTAGATGCGTTCGATGCCAAGGCGTTTGGCCACGGCCACGGCCCCCGCAGGGTCGCCTTCGAGCATGTCGAGCCCGAAATGCGCGGTGGGCATCTTCAGCCCCGTTTCTGCAAGCCCGCGCGCCATCGCGTCCACCGCTTCGGGGTCGGAATAGAGCGCGCCGTAGCCTTCGACGGCGCCGTAGCCTGCTTCGGCCAGCATGGACAGCGTCACCGACAGGGGCGGGAAGTTGCGGGACGAGTAAAGCTGGTAGGAAAACATGGCTCAGACTCCTTGGCTGGGCGGCCCATAGGTCGCCGAATGCAGGTCGCGGAAGGTGAAGCACGGGGTGGCATCCGCCTGCTGCGGGGTGAAGGTGATCGTGACGGGCGTGCCAGGGATGAGCGTGACCGCATTGTCCGAAAAGCGGCCCGGAACGTCCGCCTCGACCGTGGCATAGGGGGCAAGGGCGCGGGAGGTGAGTGTGATGCGCCAGCGGGGGCCGTCCTGCGCTACCTCGGCCGTCAGCCCAGAGGGGAGAAGGTCGTAGGCCTTCCACGGTTTGGGCAGGTGCAGGTCACGGCCGTGGGTGCCTTCGCCTTGCCAGACGAAGGAGAGGATTTCGCCGGGGGCGAGCGCGTCCGCAGCAACCGCAAGGGCGGGCACGGCGCGGTCGGGCGGGACGGTGAGCGCCGCCTCGTCCAACTTGCGCGAGGTGCCGTCCATGGCGACGGCCCATGCCTCGATCTTGAGTGGCACCGGGGTCAGACGGTCGTTGACGGCCTTGAGCCTGTAGCCCGCCCCTTCGGGGACGCAGACCACGGTGACATCGGCGTAAAACCGGCGGGCCATGTGGTGGAGGAGTTTCCACCCCCCGCCATGGTCAAGCGAGGCCCATGAGCAGACGGGCCATGTGTCGTTGAGCTGCCAGTAAAGGGTGCCCATGCAATGCGGCTTTAGGCTGCGCCACTGGGTGACGGCGGTCTTGATGGCCAACCCCTGCTGGATCTGGCTGAGATAGACGAAGTTCGGGAAGTCCACCGGAAAGCGGAAGTAGCGGAACATGGTTTCCGCGATGCGGGCATTGCCGCCTGCGTTCTTTTGGTGGCTTTCCATCACCGGGGCGGCGATGTTGAAATCCTGCGGCGCGGCAAAGCGGCGGATGACATCCATCGACGGATAGGACTGGAAGCCGAATTCGGAACAGAAGCGGGGCTTCACGTCGCGGTAATGGTCGAAGTCGCGGCCTTCGTGCCAGACGGACCAGAAATGCATGTCGCCCGCGCTGTCATCGTGCCATGCGTCGCCAAAGGCGAGGGCCCCGGGGGATGGCGATGAGGGCCACCAGTTGGCATGGGGCAGGACGGCGCGCAGGGCGGTTTCGACCGTGCGGTTGAGGCGGTCATAGCTGACGAGGTAGCGGTCGCGGTCCTTGCGCGAGACGTCGAACCATCCCAGCGCGCCGATCAGTTCATTGTCCCCGCACCACAGCGCGATGCAGGCATGGTGGTTCAGGCGGGCTGCGACGTCGCGCACTTCGGCGTCGATTTCGGTCAGGAATTCGGGGGTAGAGGGGTAGAGGTTGCAGGCAAACATGAAGTCCTGCCAGACCATCAGGCCCATCTCGTCACACAGGTCGTAGAACCAGTCCGGTTCATAGCGCCCGCCGCCCCAGATGCGGATCATGTTCATGTTGGCGTCCACGGCGGATTGCAGCAGGTCGCGCACACCTTGGGGCGTGATGCGACCATGCAGCGCGTCGGCGGGAATCCAGTTGGCACCGCGGGCAAAGGTGTCGTGGCCGTTGACGCGGAAGCCGAAGGAACGGCCTGCGGCATCGGGTTCAGAGAGGAGGCGGAGGTCGCGCAGGCCGATGCGGCGGGTGGCGCGGGCGGAGCCGAGGGTGACCACCATGTCATGCAGGACCTGTGCGCCAAGGCCCGTGGGCCACCAAAGCGCGGGGTCTTCGATGCGCAGAACCAGACGCGCCGCGCCGTCCCGCAGGGGGGCAGAGGCGGTGACGCCGCAGAGTGTCACCGTGGCGACGGCGGGACCGGTGACTGCGCCCCGCACCTCGACCATGACGGTGGCGGTGCCTGCGTCGTGGGTTTGCGTGACGATCACGTCGGCGATGCGGTCGGTCTGGGGTTCCAGACGGATGCCGCCCCAGATGCCGAAGGGGGCGAGCGCGATGTTCCAGTCCCAGCCGAAATCGCATTGCGGTTTGCGCAGCATGTTGCCGTTGGGGATGGGGCAGTTCCCTTCGTGCCACGGCACGAAGAAGGGCTGCGCTGCCTGCCGCGCCGCGCCTTCGGCGACAGAAGACCGGAAGGTGATGGCAATCTCGTTCGTGCCGCGCCGGACGAGGCCCGCCGCGTCCACGCGCCAGCGGCGGAAGGCATTGGCCGCAGAAAGGCAGAGGGTGCCGTTGATCCGCACATCGGCCACGGTGTCCAGACCTTCGATCACAAGATCGCAGGGGGTGCCGTCATGGGTGAAGCTGTGGGTGGCGGTCCAGTCGCGTTCGGAAATCCAGCGCAGGCCGTATTCGTTGCGGCCCCAATAGGGATCGGGGATCGCGCCTGCCGCCTGCAGGGCGGTTATGCCGTCGCCCGGGACGGCGAAGGTCACGCGATGCTCGCCCTGCGCGTCGGCAAGGGTCCATGTTCCGCCAAGGTCCTGCATGGTTCAGATCCGCTGTTCTGTGCCCGCGTCGAAGAGCGACGCCTTGCCCACATCCACCCGCAGATGCACCGCCGTTCCGGGGGCAAGCCGCCGCTCCACCGGCACGCGCACCGACAGTTGCGCGCCACCGGTCGTCAGCCAGACAAGGCTATCGGCCCCCATCGGTTCGTCCAGTTCCACCGTGGCGGGGATGGTGCGGCCCGGTTCGGGGGCGGTGACGATCTCGATATGTTCGGGGCGGAGGCCGAGGATGGCCTTCGGCATCTCTCGCGGGCGGCCACCGTCATAGCCTGAAAGGTCGATATTGACCCCGGCGACGGTAAAGGCGCGGCCGCCGTCGATGACAGGGCCATGCAGGAAGTTCATCGACGGGCTGCCGATGAAGCCTGCAACGAACAGGTTGGCGGGTTTGTTGTAGATGGTCTGGGGGGCGTCCAGTTGCTGGATGATGCCGCCGCGCATGACCGCGATGCGGTCGGCCAAGGTCAGCGCTTCGATCTGGTCATGGGTGACGTAGACCATGGTGTTGCCGAGGCGGGCGTGAAGGCGCTTGATTTCAACGCGCAGTTCCGAGCGGAGCTTGGCGTCAAGGTTGGAGAGCGGTTCGTCGAACAGGAAGACATCCACGTCGCGCACAAGGGCCCGCCCGATGGCGACGCGCTGGCGCTGGCCGCCGGACAGGGCACCCGGCTTGCGGTCCAAAAGCGGGCCGATCTGCAAGATTTCGGCGGCGCGGGCGACGCGCTTGTCGATTTCGGCCTGTGGCATGCGGGCGTTCTTCAGCCCGAAGGACAGGTTCCCGCGCACCGTCATCTGCGGGTAAAGCGCGTAGGACTGGAACACCATCCCGATCCCGCGTTCATTGGGTTCGGCCCAAGTGACGTTCTGGCCCTTGATCCAGATTTGCCCATCCGACAGGTCCAACAGCCCTGCAAGGCAATTGAGCAAGGTCGATTTCCCGCAGCCAGAGGGGCCAAGGAGAACGATGAATTCCCCTTCGGCCACTTCGAGGTTGAGGTTCTTCAAAACCGACACCGCGCCGAAGTTCAGCGTCAGGTCGCGGACGGAGATGGAGGATTTGGTGGTCATGGCTTACCCCTTCACCGCGCCCGCGGCGATGCCGCGCACGAACAGCTTGCCGGACAGGAAATAGACGGTCAGCGGCACGAGGCCGGTCAGCATGGTGGCGGCCATGTTCAGGTTGTATTCCTTCACGCCTTGGGTCGAGTTGACGATGTTGTTCAGTTGCACGGTCATGGGCCAGTTCTGGGTGCCCGCGAAGACCACGCCAAAGAGGAAGTCATTCCAGATGCCCGTCACCTGCAGGATCATGGCAACGACGAAAATGGGCGCGGACATCGGCATCAGCACCTTCAGGAAGATGCCCCAGAACCCTGCCCCATCCACGCGCGCGGCCTTGAACAGTTCCTCTGGCAGGCTGGCGAAGTAGTTGCGGAAGAGAAGCGTCAGGATGGGCATCCCAAAGATCGTGTGGATCAGGATGACGGCGGGCAGCGTGCCATAGATGCCCAGTTCGCGGCAGATCACCACCAGCGGGTAGAGCATCACCTGATAGGGGATGAAAGAGCCGAAGATCAGGATGGTGAAGAACACCTCTGACCCTTTGAACTTCCAAAAGGACAGCGCGTAGCCCGAGACAGAGGCGACAGCCATGGACACGATCACCGAAGGCACGGTGATCTGGACCGAATTCCAAAAGCCCGCGCGCAGGCCTTCGCATTTCAGGCCCGTGCAGGCCTCGGACCATGCTTTGACCCAAGGTTCGAAGGTGATTTCCACGGGCGGGGCGAAGATGTTGCCCAGCCGGATTTCCGGCATCCCCTTGAGCGAGGTCATCACCATCACCCAAAGCGGCAGGATGTAGTACAGCAGCGCCACCAGCAGCACGCCGTAAAGCATGATGCGCTTGGGATCGAGCACGCGCTTGGGCTTGCGGCCATGCGGGCTGTAGGTGTCGATCGGAACGGCGGTCGGCATCCCCATCTTAGCGCCCCTTCTTCCGGCCGAATTCAAGATAGGCCCACGGGATGACGATGATCAGGACAGAAAGCAGCATCATCGTCGATGCCGCCAGCCCCTGCCCGATATTGGCGCGGGCGAACATGTGGTCGAAGACGTATTTCGCGGGCACTTCCGAGGCAAAGCCCGGCCCGCCATCCGTCAGCGCCACGACAAGGTCATAAAGCCGCACGATGCCCGAGGCCACGATCACCAACGAGGTGATCATCACGCCGCGCATCATGGGGATGACGATGAAGAGATAGGTCTTCCATTTCGGGATGCCGTCCACGCGGGCGGCCTTCCAGATGTCTTCGTCGATGCCGCGCAGACCGGCCAGCATCAGCACCATCACAAAGCCCGTCCCCTGCCAAAGCCCTGCGATCAAAAGGGCGTAGATGACGGTGTCCTTGCTAGAGATCAGGCTGAATTCGAAGGTTTCCCACCCAAGACCGCGCACGGTGGCCTGAAGGCCCAGACCGGGGTCGAGGATCCATTGCCAGACAACGCCCGTGACGATGAACGAGAGCGCGAAAGGATACAGGTAGATGGTGCGGAACGTGTCTTCGAAGCGGATCTTCTGGTCCATCAGCGCGGCAAGGACGAAGCCGATGACAAAGGAAAAGACCAGCGCGAACGCGCCGTAGAAAAGAAGGTTGGTGACCGACTGTTCCCAACGCGCGTTGGAGAAAAGCCGTTCGTATTGGTCAAAGCCCACGAATTTGTTGACGGGCAAGGCCCGCGAGGCCGAGAAGGAATAGACCACCGTCCAGACCGAACAGCCGACGAAAACCACAAGCGCCGTGATGATCATCGGCAGGGTGGCGATCTTGGCCGTCAGGTTGCGGAAAAGCGGGTTGGGGCGTCCAGCCTGCGCCATCGGACCTCTCAGAGAGTAGCGAAAGGGAAAGGGGCGGCCCCGTCAGGGACCGCCCCGCCGTGTCACGGGCCTTAGTCAGCCGAGGACACGATTTCCACGTAACGGGCCTGCGCGTCTTCCACCGTCATTTCCGGGGTGGTGAAGAATTCGACCCAGAGATCCTCGAACTGGCCGGTGGTGTCCGACGACCAGGTCTGTTCGCCCGACGGCAGCACGTTGTCGGGGTTGTTCAGGATCTCGATGCCCTTCTTCATGCAAGCATTGGCGGCATCAAGGTTGACGTCGCCCCGGATCGGCAGCGAGCCTTTCTTGAGGTTGAAGTCCACCTGCACCTGCGGCGAAACGAGGAGCGAGGCCATCTTCAGCTGGGCGTCGATGACTTCCTGATTGCCGTCCGCCGGCTTGGGGAAGAAGAAGGCGTCGCCGCCCGTGTCGAGCACCGGGTTGAAGCCAAGGCCGGGGAGGCAGTCGTATTCCTTGCCTGCGGTCTGACCCGCGACCGAGAATTCGCCCTGCGCCCAGTCGCCCATGATCTGCGCGCCCGCCTTGCCGGTGATCACCATGTTGGTGGCATCGTTCCAAGCGCGGCCGACATAGCCTTCGTCCACCAGACCGCGCGCGGCGGCGACGGCTTCGAAGACCTTGGTCATCTCGGGCGAGGCGGCGGCTTCGGCCGACTTTTCGACGTTGAGCTTCTTGTAAAGGTCAAGACCGCCCAGCGCGACGGTGAAGACGCCCGCCATGCCGTTGATCTGCCACGGCTCGCCACCGATGGCCAAGGGCGTGATCCCCTTTTCCTTCAGCGTCGCGGCAGAGGCCACGAATTCATCCCAGTTCGTGGGCACGGCAAGGCCGTTGGCTTCATAGACGCCACGGTTCAGCCACATCCACTGGAAGCTGTGGATGTTGACCGGCACGCAGTAGATGCGGCCTTCGAAGGTGCAGCTGTCCAGCAGCTTGGACGGACGGATGATGTCCTTCCAGCCTTCGGCTGTGGCCAGATCGGTCAGGTCGGTCATCAGGCCGGCCTTGATCAGGTCCTCGGCATCGCGCCCGGTGTTCAGCTGGGTGGCCCCCATCGGGTCACCGCCCGCGATCCGGCTGATGATGATCGGGCGGGCGTTGTCGCCGCCTGCGATGGCACCATCGACCCAAGTGATCCCGGCGGCTGTAACGGCATCGGCCATCACCTTGACGGCGGCGGCTTCGCCACCCGACGTCCACCAGTGGGTGACTTCAAGTTCCACCGCAAGTGCCGCCGACGGCAGCACCACCGAGGCCATAAGCCCCGCGGCCAGAGTAAAGCGTTTCATTGGTTCCTCCCGGTTTCTAAATCGTTATAGTGAATTTCTATAACGTTATAGATTTGTCGATCAAGCGATCTTTGCGCTTGTGGCCCCCCATGACCCAAGGTCAAATAAGGGCGAATCGCATCGGTCGGAAACCGCCTGAAATCATGCCGTCCCACCCCGTCCGGACAGTCCGCATCACGCATCAAGGCCTTGTCGGTCTTGGCTTTTCCCTGCGCTGTGCCTGTGGGCGCGCGACCCGCCCGATGGGCCGTGGCCAGACCGGCCCCTGCCCTGCCCGCCCTGTGGCCGGGATGCCTGCCGCGCTGCGGCAGGGCAAAGCCGCGCTGCGGCAGGAAGGGCAGCGTCCATGACAGATTCGCCCTCTGATGCCCCCGCCCTGCTGACCGCCGACGAACGGCCGACGCTGAAGACCATCGCGGCGGCGACGGGGTTGGCCATCGCCACGGTCAGCCGCGCCTTGAAGGACGCGCCCGACATCGGCGAAGAGACGAAACGCCGTGTGCGCGAGACGGCCGAACGGCTGGGCTATCGCCCGAACCGCGCGGGTGTGCGCCTGCGGACGGGCAAGACGAATGTCATCGCGCTGGTCCTGTCGGCCGAGGCCGATGTGATGAACCACACGTCGCAACTGCTTTATTCCATCGCGCGGACATTGAAGGGGACGTCCTACCACCTTGTCATCATGCCCTTCTTTCCCGAAGAAGACCCGATGTCCCCGATCCGCTACATCGTGGAAACCGGATCGGCGGACGGCGTGATCGTGAACCAGACCCGCCCCGACGACCCGCGCGTGCGCTATATGCATGAGCGCGGCTTTCCCTTCGTGACGCATGGGCGCACGGATATGGGCATCGACCACCCCTATTTCGATTATGACAACGAAGCCTTCGCGCGGCAGGCCGTCCGTATCCTGCATGGGCGGGGGCGCAAGCGGCTGCTGATCATCGCCCCCCCCCGCGCCCATAGTTATGCGCGGCACATGCTGGAAGGCTTTGCCGATGAGGCGGGGCGGTTGGGCCTTTCGTTCGAGGTGGCCGAGGGGATCACCTCGGACAGTCTGGGCAGCGATATCGAACAGGCGGTGGAGGCGCGGTTCCGCGCGCCAAACCCGCCGGACGGAATCGTGCTGGGATCGACCACCGCGACCATGGCCGCGACCCATGGGGCGGAACGGGCGGGTGCCGTGATCGGGCGGGATTTCGACGGTGTGGGGAAAGAGGCGATCCCCTTTCTGCACCGCTTCCGGTCGGAGTTGATCGTGCTGCGCGAGGATGTGTCCCGCGCGGGGCATTTTCTGGCCAAGGCGATCATCGCGGCCATCGAACGGCGCGCGGTGGAGCGGGCGCAGTTCCTTGACGCACCGGACCCGATGGAAGGACGCTGAACGACACTATGGGAGACGAGAAGATGAAGACGATCAAGGGACCTGCGCTGTTCCTCGCGCAATTCGCGGGGGATGCGGCGCCGTTCAATTCGTGGAAGTCGATCACCCGCTGGGCCGCCGATTGCGGCTATGTGGGCGTGCAAGTGCCAAGCTGGGACGGGCGGCTGTTCGATCTGGAAAAGGCCGCGTCGTCAAAGGGATATTGCGACGACTTCAAGGGGCAGGCGGCCGAAGTCGGGATTGCGGTGACGGAGTTGTCAACGCATTTGCAGGGGCAGTTGGTGGCCGTGCATCCGGCCTATGACGCGGCCTTTGACGGTTTTGCCGCGCCGGCCGTGCGGGGCAACCCCAAGGCGCGGGCCGAATGGGCGGTCGATCAGGTGAAGAAGGCGCTGACGGCGTCGCGCAATCTGGGCCTGTCGGCCCATGCGACGTTTTCGGGGGCCTTGGCGTGGCCTTATGTCTATCCGTGGCCGCAGCGCCCCGCCGGGCTGATCGAAGAGGCCTTCGACGAACTGGCCCGCCGCTGGCTGCCCATCCTGAACCACGCCGAAGAGATGGGGATCGACCTCTGCTACGAGATCCACCCCGGCGAGGACCTGCATGACGGGGCGAGCTATGAGATGTTCCTTGACCGGGTGAAGGGGCACAGCCGGGCCTGCATGTTGTACGATCCGTCGCACTATGTGCTGCAACACCTTGATTATCTGGAACATATCGACATCTACCACGACCGCATCCGGATGTTCCACGTCAAGGATGCCGAGTTGAACCCGACCGGGCGGCAGGGGGTCTATGGCGGCTATCAGTCTTGGGTGAACCGCGCGGGCCGTTTCCGCAGCCCCGGCGACGGTCAGGCGGATTTCGTCGGCATCTTCTCGAAGCTCACGCAATACGGCTTTGACGGTTGGGCGGTGGTGGAATGGGAATGCTGCCTGAAGCACCCCGAAGACGGGGCGCGCGAGGGGGCGGAGTTCGTGCGCAACCACATCATTCGGGTGACCGAGAAGGCCTTTGACGACTTCGCGGATGCGGGCACGGACCGGGCCGCGAACCGGCGGATGCTGGGGCTGGAGTG
Source organism: Pseudomonadota bacterium (assembly GCA_039798885.1). GTDB lineage: Bacteria > Pseudomonadota > Alphaproteobacteria > Rhodobacterales > Rhodobacteraceae > Paragemmobacter. The sequence goes on from JBDKFE010000090.1 coordinate 23,194, forward strand.
AGCGGGCGGACCGGGGGTTTCACACCCCCGGACCCCCGTGGGATATTTGGGGACGGAAAATGACGGAGGGTCTTTGAATGGCCATCACAGGGGCACATGTCGCGCGGGCGCCGCGCATCCGGCTGGGCATGGTGGGGGGCGGGCGCGATGCCTTTATCGGCGCGGTCCACCGCATCGCGGCACGGATTGACGATCAATATGAATTGGTTGCGGGGTGTTTTTCATCCAATGCCGAAAAGAGCATGGCGTCGGGGGCGGACCTTGGGGTCGACCCCAAGCGCACCTATGCAAGCTTTGCCGAGATGGCCGCGCGCGAGGCGCGGCGCAAGGACGGGATCGAGGCGGTGGCGATCGTGACGCCCAATCACATGCATGCGCCTGTCGCGCTGCAGTTCCTGCGGCGGGGCATTCATGTGATCTGCGACAAGCCGCTGACCGCGACTTTGCCAGAGGCGAAGCGGTTGGCGAAAGCGGCGGAGGCGTCGGGCGTGGTGTTTGCGCTGACGCATAACTACACGGGCTATCCGATGATCCGGCAGGCGGCGGCCATGGTGCGGTCGGGCGCGTTGGGCGATATCCGCGTGGTTCAGGTGGAATACGCGCAGGATTGGCTGGCGGAACCCATTGAACAGACGGGACAAAAGCAGGCCGACTGGCGGACGGACCCGGCGCGGTCGGGGGCGGGCGGGGCGACCGGGGATATCGGGACGCATGCGTTCAATCTGGCGGGGTTCGTGACGGGGTTGGAGGTAGAGCAGCTGGCCGCCGATCTGCAAAGCTTCGTGCCGGGGCGGCGGGTGGATGACAACGGGCATGTCCTGCTGCGCTACAAGGGCGGCGCGCGGGGGATGCTGTGGTGTTCGCAGGTGGCGTCGGGCTGTGAAAATGGTTTGCGGCTAAGGGTTTACGGGACAAAGGCCGGGATCGAATGGGCGCAGGAGGACCCGAATTACCTGTGGGTCGGGCCGCTGAACCAGCCCAAGCACCGCATCACGCGGGGGGGCGCGGGGTCCGGGCCAGAGGCCGGGCGCGTGACGCGTGTGCCGCCGGGGCATCCGGAGGGATATCTGGAAGGATTCGCAAATATTTACGCCGAAGCGGCGCGGGCCATTCTGGCGCGGCGGGAGGGGACGGCGGTCGATGCGGCGGTGACTTTCCCGGGGTTGAAAGAGGGCGTGGAGGGCGTGGCTTTCGTCGATGCCTGCGTGCGGTCGTCGAAACGGAACGGGGCTTGGGTGTCGCTGGCGCTATGAGGCGTGCGCTGCGTTAAGGGGCTGCGGGATCAAGGGGTTGGCCGGAAAACGTGTGTACCGTTTTCCGTGCCGGAGTGTGTACCGCAAACTGTCAGCACGCAGCGAACGGTGGGTTTAGCCGACGACTCGGTTAACGGGTGGGCGATGGACCCCGTCCCGGGCTTGACCCCGGACCCATGGGGCAAGCCCGGGGGGCGCGGGTCCTGTCGGGTGGGGCATCACCCGCGCAGCCGCGCCCTTTCGCGTTGCAGCCAGAGCGCCGTCAAGATCAGGGGGGCGTTGGCGATTTCACCCGACGCCACAAGGTCCATCATCTGCGCGAAAGGGATGAGGTGGCCACGGATATCCTCGGCCTCGCCTTCCACGCCGAAGATGCCGGCGCTGCCGTCGGGCAGGTCCACCAGCGCAACGTAGGAATAGAGGAATTCGCTGATTGCGCCAGGGCTGGGGTAGTAGCCCGCGACCGGGATCAGGGTGTCGAGGGTCAGGCCCGCCTCTTCGACCGCTTCGCGGCGGGCGGCGTCTTGCGGGGTTTCGCCGGGGTCGATGCGGCCTGCGATGGCTTCGAGCTGCCAAGCCGCGACATCGCCGCGCGCGAGGGGGCCGGTGCGGAACTGTTCGATCAGCAGGACGCGGTCGCGCACGGGGTCATAGGGCAGGACGGTGACGGCATCGGCCATGACGAAAACGGCGCGGTCTGCGGGGGCGCCCATGCTGTCGTCGAATTGCCGCCATGCCAGACGCCAGTCTTCCACCGCGAAAAACTTGGCATAGGCGAGGTCGCGCGCGGTGACGGAAACATCGGCGGGACTGGCCGCGCGGCGCAGCGTGGCGGGCTGGGGCGCCTGCGCGCGGACATGGCTGGCCCCGCGCGAGAGCATCGCCCCATAGCGCGCGGCAAGGCGGTCGGCGGGGACGCGGCCCATCAGGGCCATGAAGTCCGCGGCCGTGGCCACCGCCGCCGCGCCATAGCGCGCGACCCAATCCGCCAGAGACCATGGCGCGGCGGGCCGCCAGTGGCCCGGTTCGGCAAAGTAGACCCGCGCCGTGACGGACCGTCCGCCCCCCGTGACGGGCACGTTCTGCGTCAGGTAGCGGAAGCCGCCTTCGTAATGGTCCAGACGCGCGGCCTCATCTTCGGTCAGGCCGTCAAGCAGCAGGCCCTGCGCCACGCCCCCCGGTTCCGGCACAATCAGGGGGAAGGCCCCACCTTCGGCCCAGTAGACCGCGTGGTCAGCCAGTTCCGCCTGTTCGGCACGCGCGGGGCGGCCCAGCACGCAGTCGAGAAGCGGCCCATGGCACAGGGTGCCGTAGAAGAAGAAAGCAGCCATCGCGCAAGCCCCTTGTGTTCAGCGCCAGCGGCGTCCGGCCCATTCGGTGATCATGCCCGCCAGAATCCCGCCGAAGAAAAGCGTCCCCAGCACCACGACCGACAGGAGATGCCCCGCGAAGTCCAAGAATATCTCGACTATGTCGAGGACCGCGTCCATCAGCCCGTGATAGCGGCCATGCATCGCGGTGGTCCACATGGTGCCTATCGACAGGACCGTGAGCGCCACGAACACCGCCATCGCGGCGCTGCGCAGACCCGTCGCCGCCGCTTCGGCATAGCCCGTCCGTTTGGCCGCGCCCGAGATGAACCAGCCCATCAGCGCGGCCGAAACGACCGAGACTTCGTAGGCATAGCCGACCCGCGTGTCGGCAGGCAGCGTGCCGTGCAGGATGATGCAGGTGACGACGGCGAGCAGGGCAAAGCTACAGGCGGCAACCAGCTTTGCGGCAGTCGGCATCGGCGGGACCTCAGGCGGGCTTGGTGACGGTGATCTGCGTTACGTCACAGTTTCCGCCCTCGAACGCCCCCGCGCAAGAGGTGAGGTAGAAGTTCCACATCCGCCGGAAGCGATCGTCAAAGCCCATCTTCGCCACGTCGTCCCAACGGTGGTTGAAGGTTTCATGCCAGCGGCGCAGCGTCTGGCTGTAGGAGAGGCCGAATTCGATGGAGTGCTGCACCTTCAGGCCGGCGCGTTCCACCTCGGCCCGCAGGGCTGAGGGAGAGGGGAGCATCCCGCCGGGGAAGATGTACTTCTGGATGAAGTCCACGCCCTTGCGATAGACGTCCCAGCGGCGGTCGGCGATGGTGATGATCTGGAGCGTGGCGTTGCGGCCCGGCTTCAGCCGGTCGCGCAGCGCGTCGAAGTAGACGGGCCAGTATTTCTCGCCCACGGCTTCGAACATCTCGATCGAGGCGATGCCGTCATAGGTGCCGGTCTCGTCGCGGTAGTCCTGCAGCTTGATCTCGACCCTGTCGGACAGGCCCGCGCGTTCCATGCGGGCCACCGCATAGTCGTATTGCGCCTTGGAGATGGTCAGGCCGGTGACGCGCAGGCCGCGTTCCTTGGCGGCGTATTCGGCGAACCCGCCCCAGCCGCAGCCGATTTCCAGAACGTGGTCACCCGGCTGGGCCCCCATCTGATCGACCATGGACTTGTATTTCTCGGTCTGCGCGGACTCGAGGCTTTCCTGACCCGTGCGGAAGATCGCCGAGGAATAGGTCATCGTGTCGTCCAGCCAGAGGCGGTAGAACTCGTTGCCAAGGTCGTAGTGGTAGCTGATGTTCTTCTTGGCCTGTTTGCGGCTGTTCGATTGCAGCCAGAAGCGCAGGCGTTCGAAGAACCGCAGCAGGCCCATGCCGGGGAAGCCGTCGTTGACGCGGTCGTTTTCGGGCAGTTGCACAAGGTCCATCAGCGCCTGCAGGTCGGGGGTGGACCACCAGCCTTCGAGATAGGCATCGCAGAAGCCAAGGTCGCCTTCGCGGATCAGGCGGGCGAAGGTGTCGGGGTTGTGGACCACCACTTCGCCCACCGGGCCGGGAAGGGCGCCGTCGACCCGGAAGCGCCGCCCGTCGGGCAGGACGAAGTCAAGCCGTCCGCGCCCCATCCCCTGAGCGACCTGAAAGGCGGGCGCAAAGTAGCGCGGCAGGCCGGATTGGCCCTTGATGCTGGTCAGAACGTCCATGGACTCCCCACGTTTCTTTTTTTGGGCGCACAGTCACAGATACGCGCGTGTCACTCAAGAGTTTCATTAAGGATCACGGGAACGCCTTACTCTACGTCAGTCGGCCCCGCCGCTACGGGACGCATAGGCCGCAAGCGCCCGTTCGCGCCCTTCGGCCAAGTCGACGATCCTTGCAGGATAGGGGCGTGCCGGGTCAAGCCGCCATGACCGGGGCACGGCGTCGAAATAGGCCCGCGCCTCGGCCGGGGGGGTGCGTTGGCCTTCGGCAAGGAAGCGGCGGCGGTAGGTGCCCTTTGGGTCGAACTTCTCGACCTGCGTGGCGGGGTTGAAGATGCGGAAATAGGGCGCGGCGTCGGGACCGGAGCCTGCGGCCCATTGCCAGCCCATGGCATTGGCGGCGGGGTCCCAGTCGGTCAGGCAGTCGGCGAACCAGTCCAGCCCGATCTTCCAGTGGGTCATCAGGTGCTTGGTCAGGTAGGAGGCGACGATCATCCGGCCCCGGTTGTGCATGGTGCCAGTGACATACATTTCCCGCATGGCGGCATCGACGAAGGGTTCGCCCGTCATGCCGCGCCGCCACGCCTCGGCCTTGGGGCCGTCACCGGACCAAGGAAAGGCGTCCCATTCGGGTTTCCAGTTGCGGATCGTGATGTGCGGCGTGTGGTGCATCAGGTGATAAGAGAATTCGCGCCACACGAGTTCCTTCAGGAAGGTTTCGGCCCCCGGCAGGCCCCGGTCGAAGGCGGCATAGGCGGCGTGCCAGACGCGGCGGATGCCGATCTCGCCAAGCGAGAGGTTTTCGGACAGGCGCGAGGTGCCGGGGATGCCGGGCAGATCGCGGGCGGTGTCGTAATCCGCGACGGGGCCGGACAGGAAGGCAGAGAGGCGGTCGTGCGCGGCGTCTTCGCCCACGCGGATATGGGGGGCGACGATGGCGGCACCCCGGTTCATGGCCGCGCCCATGTGCCAGTCCTCCAGCCGGTCGGAGGCGGGCCATGTATCCGGCGCGGGCAGGCGTGCGGGGGCGGCATGGGGTTCGGCGACGGCGCGCGCGCGGACGGCGCGCCAGTAGGGGGTGTAGACGCGGTAAAAGCCCCCCTGCCCCGTCTGCACCGTCCAAGGTTCGTGCAAAAGGTGTCCCGAATAGCTTTCGGCGGTCAGGCCACGGGCGCGGAGCGCGGCCTTCACCTCTGTGTCGCGCGCCTTGGACGCGGGATCATAGAGCCGCGACCACAGCACGCCCTGCGCGCCGGTTTCTGCGATCAGGGCAAGAAGGGTATCGAGCGCGGGGCCACGGCGGAGGATGAGGCGGGAGCCTGCGGCGTGAAGGGTGCGGGCGAAGGTTTCCAGCCCCAGACCGAGCCGCCATTTCGGGGCAGCGCCCAGCGCTTCGGTTTCTGGGTCGAGGAGGAAGACGGGGATGAGGGGGCGGCCCGTGGCAAGGGCGGCAGAGAGCATCGGCAGGTCGTCAAGCCGCAGGTCGCGGCGGAACCAGAGGATGAGGGGGGAGGTCATGCGCGCATTCTGTTCTGTTTGAGGGTGTTACGCGCGGGGGGTGGGGCCGGATCACTTTGCGGGGTGGGGATGGGGGGCGTTCCCGGTCAGGTGCTGTTGGCACGCGGCAGGAGGGGGGCGGGGCGATTGCCACGCGGGCCTTTGTGGCAAGGGTGATGGCTGAGGGTCGCGCTACTTCGGCGGTGAATTGGACGCGGCGACGGGCAAAACGGCAGGGTGGCGACAGCGCCGCTGGGGCGACCGCCAACCCTGCATTCGGGGCGCGCGTGATGTTAGGCGCTGCGTCCCTGCGCTTGGATGGAGGGGGGCGGTTTACAGCACCGCGTCCAGCGCCGTGATGAGCCGGTCCACGTCTTCGGCGCTGGTGTAATGCACCCCGCTCATCCGCAGCACGCCTTTGCTGAGGTCTACCCCCATCGCCGTCAGGGGGCGGACGGCGTAGAAGTCGCCCGCCCAGCAGGCGATGCCGCGCTTGCCGAGTTCGACCGAGACGGGTTCGGCGGCGCGTCCAAGGTCCACGGCCACGGTCGGGGCGCGCTGTGCCGCGTTGCGGGGGCCGATCAGGCGGATGTCGTTGCGCGCGGCGAGATGGTCGAGCAGCGGCTGGATCACCGCCACTTCCTGCGCGCGCATCAGGTCATGGACGCCCCGGTTCCGGGCGGCGGGATCGCCCGCGATGCCGTGATGGGCGGCGAGAGCGTCGATGTAATCGGCCATGCCCGCGCAGGCCGCGATCTGGGCATGGTCGGGGCCTGCGGGGGTGAAGCGTTTGTAGAGCGTGGCGTTGTTGAAGTAATGCGCCTGACCGGGAAGTTCGGTGCCGAAGGCTTCGCGGATGACCATGATGCCTTGGTGGGGGCCATAGGTTTTGTAGGCGGAGAAAAGATAGACATCGCAGCCCAAGGCCGGGATGTCGGGGAAGCCGTGGGGGGCATAGCTGACGCCGTCCACCACGGTCCGCGCACCTGCCGCGCGGGCGATGGCCGCGATGGCGGCGACGTCGTTGATTTCGGCGATCACGTTGGAGCAATGGGGGAAGCAGACAAGGCGCACTTTGCCGTCCGCCAACAGCGCCGTCAGGCTGTCGACCGAGAGGGAGCCGGTCTGGGGGTCAAGCTTCCATTCGCGGACTTCGATCCCTTCATCGGCAAGGCGGCGCCAGACGCCGGAATTCGCCTCGTGGTCCTGATCTGTGACGACGATGGCAAGGCCCTTGCCGGACAGCCATTTTCGCACCGCCTGCGCCAGAACATAGGTGTTCGCGCTGGTCGAGGGTCCGAAGGACACCTCTTGGCGCGCGACGCCCATCATGGCGGCAAGGCGGGTGCGGGCCTCGTCCATCTCGGCCCCGCCGGCCTGCGCGCCGGGATAGGGGGCGTAGGGCTGGACCTTGCGGTCGGTGTAGAAGCGGTGAAGGCGGTCGACGACTTGGCGACAGGGGAAGGAGCCGCCCGCATTTTCGAAAAAGGCATGGGTGGAGAGGACGGGGGACTGGAACGCAGGGAAGTTGGCGCGGACGAAGTCAAGGTCGAGGGTGGTCATTCGGGGGCATCCCTTCAGGTTTCGGTCGCCACCGGGCCGGGATGCCCGCACGGGCGGGCGGGTCCCGGTCCGTGGCAGGTCTTCCAGCCAGCCTGACGGGTGTCTCTCCGGCAGGCAGAGGGGCGCGAGGACCCTCGGGGGATTGGTAGCGCGGGGGGGATGGGGGGTGCAAGGGGTTGGTGTCGCGAAACAGCGCAGGCCACGTTCCCCTCTCGGCCTGTGCGCAGCATGAGGGTGGCGGCCGCCCCGGGGGGGCGGGACGGCCGCCACCCGGGCCTTTGGGGCCCGGGTGAGGACCAACCGTCGCGCTTCCCTCTGGCACCGCCTTGCGGTGGTGCCCCTGCCCCTACCGCCGCACATCCACCACGACGCGGCCCTTCACCCCCCCTTTCAGGATGGCGCGGCCAAGTTCTGGCAGGTCGGCGAGGCCGCAGTCCTGCACCATCGAGTCCAGCTTCGCCATCGGCAGTTCGGCCTGTATCCGTTCCCACGCGACGACGCGCTTTGCGTAGGGGACCATGACGGAGTTGATGCCCAGCAGGTTCACCCCCCGCAGGATGAAGGGTGTGACCTTGGCAGGCAGGTCCGCCCCGCCCGCAAGGCCGACCGAGGCGACCGAACAGTCCGCCTTCATCTGCCCCAGAACGCGCGCCAGCATCGGGCCGCCGACATTGTCGATGCAACCCGCCCAAAGCTCGGATTCCAGCGGTTTCTTCACCGTCTCGGCCAGATCCTCGCGCGGGACGATCCGGGTGGCACCCAAGGCGCGGAGATAGCTTTCCGTCTCGGGCCGGCCGGTCACGGCGGCGACCTGATAGCCGCGCTCGGCCAGCAGCGCCACGGCGACAGAGCCGACGCCGCCCGCAGCCCCGGTCACCAGCACCTCGCCAAGGTCGGGGGTCAGTCCATGCGCCTCTAGCGCCATGAGGGAGAGCATCGCGGTGAAGCCTGCGGTGCCCACCGCCATCGCCTCGCGCGTGGACAAGCCGGCGGGCAGCGGCACCAGCCAGTCGGCCTTGACCCGCGCCTTTTCGGCATAGCCGCCCCACCAGCTTTCGCCCACGCGCCAGCCCGTCAGCACCACGCGGTCGCCGGGGCGGTAGCGCGGATCGTCCGACGATTCGACGGTGCCTGCGAAATCGATGCCCGGCACATGCGGCCAGACCCGCACCATGCCGCCGCCCGATCCGAGGCAGAGCCCGTCCTTGTAGTTCAGGGTCGACCATTCCACCGCGACGGTGACATCGCCCCCTGCGGGAAGACGCGAGTCCTCCAGTTGCTGCACGCCCGCATGGGTCGCGCCCGCCTCGTCCTTTTCCACCACCAGCGCCCGGAACATGGCCAGAAATCCCCTTCTTGATGCAAAACCCGCCGCGCCTTCCGGCAGGGCGGGGTCGTTTCCGCCCCAATCACGGGCATTTCGGACAGAAAACGCAACCCCTATCCCTTTGCACCCCTTGCCCTGACGGCCCTCGCTCCCAATTTGCAGATTGTGCTTGAGGGGCTGTCCGGCCTTTCATACCGTTCCCCCGCCCCGGATGCCGACATGGGAAAGATCGGCCCGGGCAAACAGCAGAAGAGAGGAGCTTACATGATCCGTGCGAAACACCTGCTCGCGACCGCGGCCACCCTTGTGGTTCTGACGGGCGCAGCCCGCGCCGCCGACCCCGAGATGGTCGTCTTCGACTGGGCCGGCTGGGAAATGGACGGCGTCTTGACCGATTACGTCGCCAAGCACGGGCAAAAGCCCACCTATGCCTTCTTCGCCGATGATGACGAGGCCTTCCAGAAGGTGTCGTCCGGGTTCAAGTCCGACGTGACCCATCCCTGCGTCGCCTCGCTGCCGCGCTACAAGGAAGCGGGCCTGATCGAGCCGTGGGACACCTCAAAGATCGCCGAGTTCGACAAGATCAACCCGGTGCTGATGAATTCCTCGGTCGTTCAGGATGACGGCGGGGTGTGGATCATCCCGACCGATTACGCCTATACCGCCGTGGCCTACAACACGACCGAAGTGCCCGAGGCCGATGTGTCGACGCTGCAGGTCTTTGCCGATCCGAAATATGCGGGCCGCATCTCTCTGCCCGACAATTCCGACGACATCTGGGCGCTGGCCTTCCTTGCGACCGGCGTGACCAGCTGGGACAACGTGACGGACGAACAGTTCCAAGCCGCTGCCGACTGGCTGCGGACCGTGCATCCGAACGTGCGCGCCTATTGGGCCGACCCGGCCGAACTGTCGCAGCTGATGGCGACGGGCGAGGTGCTGGTGTCGTGGTCGTGGAATGACGGCGTGGCGCTGCTGCAGGCCGAGAACTTCCCCATCGGCTTTAACCGTTCGCCCAAGGAAGGCGCGTCGACCTGGTATTGCGGCTATGTGAACATGAAGGACGCCCCCGGGTCCGAGGACAAGGCCTATGACTTCATCAACTCGATGATGGCGCATGGCTCGGCGGACACCCTGCTTAACGAGCTGGGCTATGCCCATTCCAACACCGCCGCCATGGCCGACATCCCGCTGGAGGCACAGCAGGCCGCTTTTGTGGACCCGGTGACGACGACGCTGCTGGCGCAGACGCCGGTGACGTCGGAATTCCGCGAGAAGATGATTCAGGAGTTCGAGAACATCAAGGCGGGCTTCTGATCCAACGCCTAGGCCAGATCGGGGCCGACCGGGACATCCCGGTCGGCCTTTTTCATGTCTGCGGGGCAAAATTCTTCTGCGAAGAATTTTGGGGCGATCTTTCTGCGAAAGATCGGCTGCGCTGTCGGGCGATCACAACGGTGAGGCTGGGCAGGGATCTTTCGCCAGAAAGATCGGCACGAAGGATTTTCGCCAGAAAATCCTTCTCTGCCCGAATGCGGCGCGCACCGCTTGCAGCCCCCTGCCCCGCCCCCTATATTCCAGCCTGTCAGGGGCAACCCTGACTATGGCGATAAACGCACCTGTAATAGACGGCTCGGACCCGGGGGCGGTACCCGGCGGCTCCACCAAACTCACCCGGTCATTGCGGGGGTAAGGGGCCGAAATAGGATCGACGAACGTTCAAAGAGGCCAGCTTTCGCTCGGTGAGGTACCACCGTTATCGGTCCAAGATCACAGTTGCCAATGACAACCGTGCTCCGGTGGCGCTGGCTGCGTAAGCAGCTCGCAATACCAAATCTAAGTCCTTGCGCTTAGCCGCGTAAGGCGGGGTTCGCAGGTACCTGGCAACAGAAACCTGCACTTTCCCCCCTGCCATCATGCCGCGCCGATGATCGCCGCGAGCTTGCCCAGCGTTTGAAGGCCCAGCGCCTCGGCGCCGAAGCCCTTGGCCTGCGCGCAGTCCTCGGCGGTGATGAAGACCATGGTCAGCGTCACCCGCGTCCCCGCGCCTTCGGCCACGAAATCGGCCGCCGCATCGGCATGTTTCGGGCCGTTCTCGCCCCAGAGCAGCATGTATTCGATGCGCGCGCCGGGGTGGATGCGGCCGTAGCGGTGGTGGTTGGGATAGACCGTGCCGTCCGGGCCAATCATATCGAAGACCCAATCGCCCCCTTCGCGCAGGTCGATCCGGCTGGTGCGGCAGGAAAAGCCCGCAGGCCCCCACCAGCGCGGCAGGCTGTCGGGGGTCCACCATGCGGACCAGACCACATCGACCGGGGCGGCGATGTGGCGGCTGATCGTCATCGTGCGGTTGGCAAGGTCCATCACTTCAGGCCCTGTGCATAGGACTCAAGCTGTGTGGCGACTGTGCCCCAGCCGTCGTGAAAGCCCATCTCGGCATGCTGCTTTGCGGTCTCTGCGCTGCGGTGCCGCGCGATGGCGGTATAGCGGGTGCGGCCATTGCCGAGATCTTCAAAGGTCAGGATCGCGGTCATAAAGGGTTCGGGCGCGGGTTTCCAACCTGCGGTATAGGTGTCGGTGAAGACGAGCTTTTCGTTCGGGACGACCTCCAGATAGACGCCTTTGTTCACCATCTCGGTCCCGTCCACGTCGAAGGTGGTGTTGCAGGCCCCGCCCACGCGCAGGTCCAGATGGCAGGCCGTCACGCGATGCGGTTTCGGCACGAACCAGTGGATCAGGTGTTCCGGCTTGGTCCAGCAGTCATAGATCACCTCGCGCGGGGCGTTCAGGTCGCGCTGTAGGACAAGGTCCAGCGCGGGGTCGAAATCGGGCAGGTCTTGCGGGGTCATGTCTCGCGTTCCTTCATGAGGCGGGTCACGTAATCGTCCAGCCGGTCGAGCCGCGCGTTCCAAAGCGCGCGCTGGTCGTCCAGCCAATGCTGCATCGGCGCCAGCGCCTGCGGGACAAAGGCGCAGGAGCGGACGCGGCCATCCTTGGCGGTGGTGATCAGCCCTGCCGCCTGCAGCACCGACAGATGCCGCAGGATGGTCGGAAGACTTAGGCCGGTCGGACCGGCCAGTTCCGTCACCGCCGCAGGGCCCTTTGCCAGACATTCCACCATCGCCCGCCGCGTCGGATCAGAGAGGGCGTGGAACAGGAGCGAGAGGTCGGGGTCATGCTTAGCCATAAAGCTAAGTATCACGAACCGCCCAAATCGGAAAGGCGGAAACCTATCCTAATAACAAAGTGTTGACGACCCCATCGCCCGCCGCGCCATTCTACGCACCGCGTTGAAACTGCTGTCCGGAATTCGCGGCAAATTCCCCAGCCCGGATGTTGCGGCGGTCCGGCACCTTTGGTTAGTGTGCCGTGGCATACCGAAACCGAAGGGGGGCGCAGGGATGGAACGGCTGGATCGCCATGGCTTGCAGGTCGATGCCCGCATGGTGGCCTTTGTCGAGACACGCGCGCTGCCCGGCACGGGGATCGCGGCCGACCGTTTCTGGAACGGGCTGGCCGAGGCCGTTGCGGCGCTTGGCCCTGTGAACCGCGACCTGCTGGCAACCCGCGACCGGATACAGGCGCGGATCGATGACTGGCATCGCACCCGCAAGGGCCAGTCGCAGGATGGCGACGCCTACCGCACCTTCCTGCAAGAGATCGGCTACCTGCTGCCCGAAGGCCCGGATTTCACCATCCGCACCCGTGGCGTCGACCCCGAGATCGCGCAGGTTCCCGGCCCGCAACTGGTGGTCCCGGTGATGAATGCCCGCTACGCGCTGAACGCGGCCAATGCGCGCTGGGGGTCGCTTTATGACGCGCTCTATGGCACCGATGCCTTGGGCGATGCGCCTGCGGGCCGCGACTACGACCCCGCCCGTGGCGCCCGCGTGATTGGCTGGGCCAAGGCGTTCCTCGACGATGTGGCCCCGCTGGCCAAGGGCAGCCATGCCGATGTGACGCGCTATGCGGTCAAGGACGGCCAGTTGTCCCCCGCCCTGCGCGACCCCGCGCAATTCGCGGGCTTTCGCGGCAGGGCCGAGGCACCCTCGGCGGTCCTGCTTAGGAACAACGGCCTGCACCTTGTGCTGCGGATCGACCCCGGCCATCGCATCGGGGCGGACGATCCGGCCGGGCTGGCCGATATCCGCATGGAATCCGCCCTTTCCGCCATCATGGATTGCGAGGACAGCGTCGCAGCGGTGGATGCAGAGGATAAGGTTCTGGCCTATGGCAACTGGCTTGGCCTGATGAAGGGCGATCTGGTCGAGATGGTCACGAAGGGCGACCAGACCATCGAACGCCGCCTGCGCGACGATTACGCCTTTACCGCCCCGGATGGGACGCCCTTCCTGCTGAAGGGCCGCGCGCTGATGCTGGTGCGGAACGTGGGCCACCTGATGACGAACCCCGCCATCCTTGACGCCGAAGGGCGCGAGGTGGGCGAAGGGATCATGGATGCCTTCATCACCACGCTTTGCGCGCTGCACGACCTGCAAAAGACCCAAGGCCCCCGCAATTCCCTGCACGGATCGGTCTATGTGGTGAAGCCCAAGATGCACGGGCCCGCCGAAGTGGCCTTTGCCTGCACGATCTTCGACCGGGTCGAAGACACGCTGGGCCTGCCGCGCCACACCGTAAAACTTGGGATCATGGACGAAGAGCGCCGCACCTCGGCCAACCTGAAGGAATGCATCCGCGCCGCCGCCGACCGCGTGGCCTTCATCAACACGGGCTTCCTCGACCGGACGGGGGACGAAATCCACACCTCGATGGAGGCGGGGCCGATGATCCGCAAGGGCGACATGAAGGGCGCCGCATGGATCAAGGCCTACGAGGATCGCAACGTCGATATCGGTCTGGCCTGCGGGCTTAAGGGGCGCGCGCAGATCGGCAAGGGGATGTGGGCCATGCCCGACCTGATGGCCGCGATGCTGGCGGCGAAAATCGCGCACCCGCAGGCGGGCGCGACCTGCGCCTGGGTCCCCTCGCCCACCGCCGCCACGCTGCACGCCACGCATTACCACCGCGTGGACGTTCTGGCCGTGCAGGACGCCATCGCCAAGTCCGGCCCGCGCGGGCGGCTGGAGGAGCTGCTGACCCTCCCGCTGGCCGAGGGCGTCAACTGGTCCGAAGACGACATCCGGTCCGAGGTGGAAAACAACGCCCAAGGCATCCTCGGCTATGTGGTGCGCTGGGTGGATCAAGGCGTGGGCTGTTCCAAGGTGCCCGACATCCATGACGTGGGCCTGATGGAAGACCGCGCGACCTGCCGCATCTCGTCACAGGCGCTGGCCAACTGGCTGCATCACGGCGTGGTGACCGAAGCGCAGGTGATGGCCGCGCTGCGCAAGATGGCCGCCGTGGTGGATCGCCAGAACGCGCATGATCCGGCCTATCGGCCGATGGCGCCGGGTTTCGACGGGGTGGCCTTCAAGGCGGCCTGCGATCTGGTCTTTGACGGGCGGGCGCAACCTTCGGGATATACCGAACCCGTTCTGCACCGCCGCAGGTTGGAATTGAAGGCCCGCGCGCGGCTGCATCTGGTCTGAAACCGTCCCAAAACCACGAATCCGTTGCCCACAGGCCGTTTTCGCGGTTTCTAGGGCGCACTGTCCGACCCGGACCGTCAGACGGCACGATGCCGCCTGTTGTATGCGTTGAAGGTTCATCATGCGTTCCATGCTCTCGCGCAGTCTGCGCTCTGCCGCGCTCGCGGCCTCTCTGTCCCTGCCCCTTGGCATCACCCCGGCATTCGTCCCCGCCCCGGCCATGGCGCAGACATTGCTCCCGCCCCCCTACCTGTCCTATGCGCTTGACGCGCTGCTGCTGCCCATCGACGACACGGTGCGCGCCACCTTCGGCCTTGCGCCCGAAGATGTGGGCGTCTTCGTCCTCGCCACCGCGCCCGGCGGTCTGGCCGAAAGCGCGGGCCTGCTGCCCGGTGACGTGCTGGACTATGTGCAGGGCGAGGAAATCCTGTCGCCCGAGGACCTCGACGCGATCATCTGGACCTGGCTGCAACAGGGCATCACCGACTACACCTTCGACGGAAGGCGCGCAGGGGCCGCACTGGCGACCGAGACGGTGATCACCATCGAATACTGGGAAGAGACGGTGGAGATCACCGAAATCTCCAGCTGGTCCAGCTACAGTTCCGAAAGCTTCAGCTACGAAGAGTACAGCGCCGAATATTCCGAAGAGATCAGCGCCAGCTACGAATCGCAAAGCTTCGAGGCGACCGAAGAGCAGGTGACCGAAGACACCGAAGACCAGACCATCGAAGAGGAGGTCACGGACGAGGGTTCCGCCGAAGAAGAGGTCATGGACGAGGCGTCCGCCGAAGAGGACATCTGCGACGGTGAAATCATCGACGGGGTCTGCATGGACGGGACCGAGGATGTGGGCGCCGACGAAGGCGCAGACGAAGGCGGTGACGAAGGCGGCGAGGAAGAGATCATCGAATAACCCCCTTCATCTCGGCCCCAAATACCCGCGGGGGGTCGCCCGGAACGGGCGACGGGGGCAGCCGCCCCCCAGCCGAGCCGAAGCGAAGGCGAAGGCGAGAGACACGGCTTGCGCGCGCCCCCGGGCGCGCGCTCCGCTTCATGCGCCGATGTCGAGGGCGAGCGCGTGGATGCGGGTGTTCAGATCGCCCAGCGCCTTTTGCACCGCGCGGTGGCGGTCGACCCGGCTCATCGCGCCGAAGGATGCGGCGCGGATCGTGACGCGGAAATGGCTCTCGCCCGACCCATCATCGCCTGCATGGCCTGCGTGGCGGTGGCTTTCGTTGACCACCTCCAGCAGGGACGGGGCAAAGGCCTCGGTCAATCGCTGCGTGATCTCGTCGCGCACGGCCATTTTTCGCTGCCCCCTCTTCTCTCTGCTGCGAGAACCCCTAAACTCTCGCCTCCGAGTCGGAAAGGCCTGCTACAGAATGACAACGCGCCCCCCCTTCGAGTTCGACCTTCGCGTCTCTGCCGACAAAAAGCGGCGCAAGGCGGGACGGCGCGGTATGTCGGGGGCCTTCGAGACATCGCAGAAGGGCTGCGACTATCCCGGCTGCGGCGAACAGGGGGCCTATCGCGCGCCGAAATCGCCCGAGCACCTGGATGAGTTCTTCTGGTTCTGCAAGGATCACGTGCGCGAATACAACCTGAAGTGGAATTTCTTTCAGGGCACGACGGATGAGGAATTCCAGAAATTCCTTGAAAAGGATCGGCTTTGGGGCCGCGAGACGCAGCCCTTTGGCAAAAAGCCCGACGAGGGCCGCGCGTGGCAGCGGCTGGGCGTCGATGATCCGATGGCGATCCTTGGCGAAAAGGCGACGCTGAACCCGGCCAAGCCCACGGGGAACGCCACGCGCAAACTGCCCCCGACCGAACGCAAGGCGCTGGAAATCCTCGACTGCCGCGACACGATGACCAAGGCCGAGATCCGCAAGCAGTACAAGTCGCTGGTCAAGGACCTGCATCCCGACATGAACGGCGGCGACCGGTCTGACGAGGAACGCCTGCAAGAGGTGGTCTGGGCGTGGGAGCAGATCCGCGACAGCCGCTATTTCCGCGACTGATCCCGCCCCTGCCGCAGCGCGATCACCTGCACCGCCACCACCCCCGCCAGCACCGCGCCCCATGACAGCGGATGGCGCGGCATCTCGGCCAGCAGCCCGAGCGGCCCTGCCGCCACGCCCCCCAGCAGCGGCGCAGCCAGCGCCGCGAGGATCCCCGCGACCACCAGCACCAGCGCGAAAGCGATACCGCCGCGCAGCCAGCCCTGCCACGCGGCCCGTCCGAATGCCCCGGCGGCACACCAGCCCGCAACGGCGGCGACCGGGGCGGCGGCGGCAAAGGCGGGGGTAAAGACGACCGACGCTTCGGTATCCGCGCCAAGCTCTGCCCGCCCGACGGCGGCGGCGGCAAAGACGGTCAGCAAAAGCGTGCGGGTCAGGCGGTGGCGTGGGGTCATGCCACCTAGATAGCGAGAGGGATGGTGCTGTGCCAGTGGGTGGGCGGCGGCATCGGGTATCGCCACGATGGATCCCATATCGCGGCCATTATTCCGGTGCCACCTGTCAGGTCTGGTGCATGGCCCAAAGCCACGGACCGCAAGTCCCGCGACCCACGCGTTCCAAACCCGCCCATATGTCGCTTGCAGAAGTTTCCCTGCCGCCCTTCCCCTTGCACCCCCCCGCGATATGTTCCACACATCCTCGACGCCCCCATGGGGGCAATTTGACCTGATGGCGGACGGAATGCTGGACACTGTGATGAAACCCACCGAAGAAATCTCTGTCCGGGATGTCTTCGGCATCGACACCGACATGAAGGTGAAAGGTTTCGCCGACCGCACCGACCGCGTGCCGGAGATCGACCCGACCTACAAATTCGACCCCGACACCACGCTCGCCATCCTTGCAGGCTTTGCCTACAACCGCCGCGTGATGATCCAAGGCTATCACGGCACCGGCAAATCCACCCATATCGAACAGGTGGCTGCGCGGCTGAACTGGCCCTGCGTGCGTGTCAACCTTGACAGCCATATCAGCCGGATCGACCTGATCGGCAAGGACGCGATCAAGCTGCGCGACGGCAAGCAGGTCACCGAATTCCACGAAGGCATCCTGCCTTGGGCGCTGCGTAACCCCGTCGCTATCGTTTTCGACGAATATGACGCAGGCCGCGCCGACGTGATGTTCGTCATTCAGCGCGTGCTGGAACATGACGGCAAGCTGACGCTTCTGGACCAGAACGAGATCATCACCCCCCACCCGTCCTTCCGCCTTTTCGCCACGGCCAATACCGTGGGTCTGGGCGATACGACCGGCCTTTATCACGGCACCCAGCAGATCAACCAAGCCCAGATGGACCGCTGGTCGCTGGTCGCCACGCTGAACTACCTGTCCCACGATGCCGAAGCTGCCATCGTGCTGGCCAAGAACCCGCATTACAACACCGACAAGGGGCGCAAGCAGATCAACCAGATGGTCACCGTCGCCGACCTGACGCGGACCGCCTTCATGAACGGCGATCTGTCCACCGTGATGTCGCCGCGCACGGTCATCAACTGGGCCCAGAACGCGGAAATCTTCCGAAACGTGGGCTATGCCTTCCGCCTGTCCTTCCTGAACAAATGCGACGAGCTGGAACGCCAGACGGTCGCCGAATTCTACCAGCGCTGCTTTGGCGAGGAATTGCCCGAAAGCGCCGCCTCCATGGCGATGAAGTAAGCGCGTCCGACCGCCCGGACGCAGCGCGGCCCCGCCCTTTGGCGGGGCCGTTTTCATTCCGTCGTATAGTTTCCAAACCGCCCGATTGATCGGCGGAAAAATCGCTGCCATGCTGGTTTCATGGGCGGTTTGAAAACATATCTCCGCGCCACGGCGCTCCTCTGCGCGCTCGCCGCCCCCGTTGCGGCACGGGCCCAAGGCGACATTCCCGATGATCCGCTGCGGTTCTTCGCCACCTGCGCGGGGCGCTTATCCGCGCTGATGGAACATCAATGGATCGTGGACGGCCCCGCCTCGGATGCGACCAAGGCGAAACGCCACGCCGTACTAGAGGTGGTGGAAGCCCTCACCCCGCCGGGGGATGAGGCGGTGGTGATGGGGTGGCGGATCGAGGCGAAGGCCGCCCATGCGGCGCTGCTGGCCGCCGCGCGCCATGGCGACACCCGCGCCACCCGCCGCGCGGCGCTGCGGGCCGCGACCTTGCAGCGGGAATGCGACGCCCTTCTGTCCTGACTGCCGCTTCATCTTGGCCCAAATACCCCGAGGGGTGAGGCGCCGCAGGCGCCGAGGGGGCGAGCAGCCCCCTTGCCACGCCACCCCACCGCGCGAATGCAAAAGGGGTGGCGCAAGGCCACCCCTTCCACCGACAGGGAGACGCCGGAAAGATCAGCCGCGCGCGGCCTTGGTGGCCTTCGCCCACCAGACCAGATCGTCGAGCGAGGCCTTGGCGGCGGGCAGCAGGTTCGCCTCGACATCGGCCAGATTGCCCGACCCGCCAAAGCCCGGATGGACGCGGAAGAAATCGCCCATGCCCAGATGCACGGCATTGCGCGTGGGCACCATCTGCAGCTCCACCGCGATGTTGCGCAGATGCTCCATCGCGCGGGTCCCGCCGACCGAGCCATAGGCAAAGGCGGTCATCGGCTTGCGGGCCCATTCCACATAGGCCTGATCCAGCGCGTTCTTCAGCGCACCGGTGACCGAGCGGTTGTATTCCGCCACGACGAAGATGTAGCCGTCGAACTGGCCGATCTTCTTTTGCCATTTCACGGCCGCCTCGGACTGCGACGGGGCCCAGGCGTTCGAGGCCACTTCGTTGAACAGCGGCAGGTCGAAATCGCGCAGGTCGACAAGTTCAACGTCCATGTCGGTGCGGGCCTGCGCCTGCTTCAGCATCCACTGGGCCGGGATATCGGCAAAGCGCGTCGCGCGGGTGGAGCCGATGATAAGGGCGATCTTGGGGTTGCTCATGGCGGTGTCCGTTTTCGGTTGAGGAGGGTTTGACGTTTGCCCGCCATAGATGCCATTTGGACGGCACCGTTCAATTCGGCGGGGGCGCAAGCGCACTGTGCGCGGATGCACGCATGGCCCCGTGGCGGATTTCCCCGGTGCGCCGTCGTTCCCGCCCTTGCCCCTGCCCGCCCCAGATGCAAATCTGCCCCTGACCGGTGTGCCTTCCGCGCACCCCCTGCGCGTGACCTGATGAACAAGCCCACCGACAATCCCGCCGATCCCTTCAAGAAGGCGCTGGCCGAAGCCACGCGCACCATGGCCGACGATCCGGACATGACCGTGCAATATTCGGTCGACCCGCCGGGGATGAACCGCGAAGGCGTGCGCCTGCCGCAGGTCAGCCGCCGCATGACCCGGGACGAGGTGATGCTGGCGCGCGGCACGGCGGATGCCTTCGCGCTGCGCCGCAAGTTCCACGACGACGGCGTGGCCGCGCGCTATCTGCCGCAGGGCAATCTGGCGCGCGAAATCTATGAGGCGATGGAAACCGCGCGCTGCGAGGCGGTGGGCGCACGCGCCATGCCGGGCACCGCCGTCAACATCGACGCCAAGATCGCGCATGAGGCAGAGCGCAAGGGCTATTCCCAGATCACCGCGATGCAGGACGCGCCGCTGTCGGTGGCGGCGGGCTATCTGGTGCGCCATCTGGCGACGGGCCGCGACATGCCCAAGGGTGCGGGCAATGTCATGGACCTGTGGCGCGGCTTCATCGAAGAACAGGCGGGCGGCACGCTTGAAAACCTTGACCATGTGCTGGAGGATCAGGCGGCTTTCGCGCGGCTGGCGCGCAAGGTGATCTCGGACCTCGGCTATGGTGACCAGTTGGGGGATGACCCCGATCAGGACGAACCCGACGATCAGGAAGGCGAGGCCGAAGAGGATCAGGACAGCCCCGAGTCGGCGGGCGAAGAGGAGCAGGAGAGCGACGAGTCCGAAGCCTCGCCCGAGCGGTCGCAGGAAGAGCAGCAGGATCAGTCGCAGGCGCAGGTCACGATGGAGGACAGCGCCGACATGGAGCAGGGCGACGAGGCCGAATTGCCGGAAGGCGAGGCCCCGCTGGAACCCCCGCCTCCCGCCCCCTATTCCGATGCGGACCCGAACTACACCGTCTACACGCAGGATTTCGACGAGGAAATCCGGGCCGAGGAATTGGCCGAACCCGCCGAACTGGAACGGCTGCGCGCCTATCTGGACCAGCAGTTGGAACCGCTGAAAGGCGCGGTCAGCCGTCTGGCCAACAAGTTGCAGCGCCGCTTGCAGGCCCAGCAGAACCGGTCGTGGCTGTTCGATCTGGAGGAAGGCACGCTGGATGCCGGACGCCTTGCGCGGGTGGTGGCGAACCCGACGACGCCGCTGTCCTTCAAGCAGGAAAAGGACACCGAATTCCGCGACACCTGCGTGACGCTGCTGCTGGACAATTCAGGCTCGATGCGGGGTCGCCCGATCTCTATCGCCGCGATCTGCGCGGATGTTCTGGCGCGGACGCTGGAGCGGTGCAGCGTGAAGGTTGAAATCCTGGGCTTCACCACGCGGGCGTGGAAGGGCGGGCAGTCGCGCGAACGCTGGCTGGCGCAGGGGCGGCCGCAGGGGCCGGGGCGTCTGAACGATCTGCGCCACATCATCTACAAGGGTGCGGATGCGCCGTGGCGGCGGGCGCGGCCCAATCTGGGCCTGATGATGAAGGAAGGCTTGCTGAAGGAAAACATCGACGGCGAGGCGCTGGAATGGGCGCATCGCCGGATGATGGCGCGGCCCGAGGCGCGCAAGATCCTGATGGTGATTTCCGATGGGGCGCCGGTGGATGACTCCACCCTGTCGGTCAACCCCGCGAATTTCCTTGAAAAGCACCTGCGCGACGTGATCGCCATGGTCGAGCGGCGGCGTCAGGTGGAACTGATCGCCATCGGCATCGGCCATGACGTGACGCGCTATTACCAGCGCGCGGTGACGATCACCGATGTGGAACAGTTGGCGGGCGCGATGACCGAGCAATTGGCGGGCCTGTTCGAGGTCGATCCGAAAAAGCGGGCAAAGGCGGGCCTGCGGCGGGCCGGGTAGAGGGGGGCTCGCCCCCCTCTGGGCCTGCGGCCCATTCACCCCTGAGGATATTTGAAGACGGAAAATGAGGGGCGCGATGTTCCAAAGCTTCGAGACGACGGCCGATCCTTCTGCCGGGCCGGGGCGTCTGGCGCGGTTGCGCGACCATCTGCGGGCCGAAGGGTTGGCGGGGTTCCTTGTGCCGCGGGCGGATGTGCATCAGGGCGAATATGTCGCCGCGCGGGATGAGCGGTTGCAATGGCTGACGGGGTTCACGGGATCGGCGGGCTTTGCCGTGGTGCTGCCAGAGGTGGCGGGGGTTTTCATCGACGGGCGCTACCGGGTGCAGGTGAAGCAGCAGGTGGACCTGTCGGCCTTCACCCCTGTCCCGTGGCCCGAGGTGAAGCCGGGGCCGTGGATCGTGGAGCATCTGGCCGAGGGCGTCGTGGGCTTTGATCCGTGGCTGCACACGGCGGATGAGATCGCGCGGATCGAGGCGGCGCTGGGGTCTTCGGTGCAATTGAGGCCGGTTGGCAATGCCGTGGATGCGATCTGGGCCGACCAGCCCGCGCCGCCGCTGGGCGTGGCCTTCCCCCATCCTGTCACGCTGGCGGGCGAGAGTTCCGTGGCAAAGCGGGCGCGGCTGGCCGAAGGGCTGCGCAAGGCGGGGCAAGGGGCGGCGGTGATCACGCTGCCCGACTCGCTGTGCTGGCTGTTGAACCTGCGGGGGGCGGATGTGCCGCGCAATCCGATCCTGCATGGCTTTGCCATCCTGCGGGCGGATGGGACGGTGGACGCTTTCATCGCCGCGCCGAAACTGGGCGATGCCGCGCGCAAGGCGCTGGATGCGGGCGTACGGCTGCAGGGGGTAGAGGATTTCGAGCCTGCGCTGAGGGCGCTGTCCGGCACGGTCCGGGTGGACCGGGCGACCGCGCCCTTGGCCGTGTCGCGGATCATCGAGGCGGCAGGGGGCATGGTCGCTTGGGGCGATGATCCCTGCCGCCTGCCAAAGGCCGCCAAGAATACAGCCGAAGTGCAGGGGATGCGCGAGGCGCATCTGCGTGACGGGGCGGCGGTGGTGGAGTTCCTGTGCTGGCTGGACCGCGCCGCGCCTGCGGGCGGGTTGACCGAGATCGACGTTGTCACCGCGTTGGAAGGGTATCGGCGCGCGACCAATGTGCTGCATGACATCAGCTTTGACACGATCTGCGGGGCGGGGCCGAACGGGGCCATCATGCATTACCGTGTGACGCAGGACACCAACCGCCCCGTGCGGCGGGAGGAGTTGCTGCTGGTGGATTCCGGCGCGCAATATGCGGATGGCACCACCGACATCACCCGCACCATCGCCGTGGGCGATCCGGGGGCCGAGGCGCGCGATTGCTATACCCGCGTGTTGCAGGGCCTGATTGCCATTTCCCGTGTCCGCTGGCCGCGCGGCGTTTCGGGGCGCGATCTGGATGCGCTGGCGCGGTTTCCCCTTTGGGTGGCGGGGCAGGATTTCGACCATGGCACGGGGCATGGCGTGGGGGCCTTTCTGTCGGTGCATGAGGGGCCGCAGCGCATCTCGCGCCTGTCCGAAGTGCCGCTGGAGCCGGGGATGATCCTGTCCAACGAACCGGGCTATTACCGCGAGGGGGCCTTTGGCATCCGGCTGGAGAACCTGATCGTGGTGCAAGAGGCACCCGCCTTGGGCGACAACCGCGACCAGCTGTGCTTTGAGACGCTGACCTTCGCCCCCTTTGACCGCCGCCTGATCCGCGCCGACCGCCTGTCCCCGGACGAGCGCGACTGGCTGGACGCTTATCACGCCGAGGTGGTGGCAAAGCTGTCGCCGCGCCTGTCTGCCCCGGCGCGGGATTGGCTGGCGGCGGCCTGCGCGCCGATCTAGGCAGCGTGGCGCAGGGCGTAGCGGGCGGGCGGTGGGGCTAAGCCTGTTCCCCGTCCGGCCCCTGTCCTGATCCGGCCTTCGTCGGCCAGACCTCTAGCAGCCCGGACAGGATCACCAGCGCGCCGCCGATCATTTCGCTGGTCGACAGGCTTTCGCCTGCGAAGATCGCCGCTGTGACGGCGCCGAAGACGACCTCGGTCATCAACAGGATGCCCACCCGCGCCGGGTCAAGCCGGACGGCCGCCCACATCAGCGCGGCGATGGACAGAACCCACCAGAAACCCCCGGTCAAGAGGACCTGAACCGCGATGACGGGCAGGTCCCCCTGTGCAATCGCGGGAACGGGTTCAAGGACGGGCGCAAGCGCGAGGGAGATGACCGCCGCGCCAAGGGCAAAGAGAAAGGCCGAAGGCATGGGTGTCACATCGGACCTGAGCCGCATCCCGGCGGTGGCGAAGGCCCAGATCAGGCCGCCGATGAAGGCCATCCACTCTCCCAGATTGCCGGGAATCGGGACACCGCCATCTCCGCCCAGCATGATGAAAAGACCGGCAAGACCGACTGCGATGGCAAGCAGGCGCAAAAGCGGAACCTGCGCGCGCAGCAGATACCGGGTGATCAGCACGCTCCAGACCGGGCTGAAGAACCACAGCAGCACGACCAGCGCGACTTTGCCGTAGAGGAAACCGATGGAATAGAGGGCAAAGGCCGCCCCGCCCAGCGCGATGGACAGGATGCCGACCCTGTCCCTGCCGCGCAGCGCAGCTTTGTCCGCAAGGACGAAGGGCAGCAGGACAAGGGCGGCGGCCAACGTGATCGCGCCTGTGCCCCATGCGCCGTCCAGCCCCCGATCCGCAAGGTCGCGCACCGGCACCCAATAGACGCCCCAGACGATCCCGGTAAGCAGCACGATAGCCGAGGCGAGACCACTTTTGCCCATCTGTCTTTCCTGCTCCGATCCTTTGGCTGTAAAGACAGCACCCGCCGCATCTAGGGCCTAAGGTAGTGCAGCGACAGGCGATTTCCCCCTGCCGACGCGACCGCGCCCGGTCGCGACAGGGCGCCAACGGTCAGGGTGGATTGCGGCGGCCGGGGCTAGTGTCGGGGCGGCGGGATCAGGACGATCTTGCCGATATGACGCTTTTCCTGAAAGGCGGCCTGTGCTGCGGCGATCTGGTCCAGCGGATAGGTCGCCGCCAGAAGGGGCCGGATCTCGCCCCGTTCGACATAGGACACAAGGTCGGGAAAGACCGGCGCATCCCATGCCGTGCAGCCGATCAGCGCGATGTCCTTTAGGTACATGTCGCGCAGGTCCAACGCCACCACCGGCCCGGCGATGGCCCCAGAGGACACGTAGCGTCCCCCGCGCCGCAGCAGCTTTAGCATCCCGCCAAAGGCCGCCCCGCCCACATTGTCGATGACGACATCCATGCTTTCGGCCCCAAGCGTGGCAATGGGATCGTCGGCACGGTCCAGAACGCGCGCCGCGCCAAGATGGCGAAGCGCGTCCCGCTTTGCCCCGGTTGAAATGGCGACCACCTCGGCATCGCGGCGCTTGAGCAATTGGATCAGCGCGGACCCCACGCCGCCCGACGCCCCCGGAATCAGGACCCTTTGGCCGGGACGGATGCCTGCGCGCTGGATCATATTCTCGGCCGTGCCATAGGCGCAGGGAAGGGTCGCGAGTTCCGCATCGGTCCAGTCGCAGGCAATGGGGAAGACCTCGCCCTCTGGCACTTTCACATATTGCGCGAAGGCCCCGTCGAAATCCGTGCCCAGCCAGACGGTGTCCATCCCGGCAAAGCCCGCCTTGCGCATGCAGGACCGCACGAGGACCCGCGCCCCGATCCGCCCCGGGTCGCCCCCCGGCCCAACGGACACCACGCGCCCGCAGCAATCGGCCCCTTGGATCAGGGGAAAGGGCGTCGCCCCGGTCCAGCCGCCACCCTGCCGGTCCGGGTCCGCGACGGTGGCATCCGTGCCGCCCGTCACCGATCCGGCATACCAGCCCAGCCGCGTGTTGATGTCGGTGTTGTTGACCCCGGCGGCCAGCACCTTCAGCAGAACCTCGCCGGAGGCGGGAACCGGAATCGGCACCTGCCGCAGGGCAAGGCGGTCATAGCCGCCAGTGCCCGTCGTGACGACGGCCATCATCTGGCCGTCGACGGGTGGTGAAACAGGGTTCGCCGCAGCTTGTGCCATTGGATCGTCGCTCTTTCCACATATGCAAGCCAGCATAGGCCCAGACCTGACCCGCCGCCCATGCCCAATTCAATGCCTGGACGGTTAGGTCGCATGTCTGGAACGAGCGGGCGAACGCCGATTTCCGACGCCGCCGTTGCGCCAAGCCGTGTCAGCCTGCATCCTTGCAGGCATTCAAGAACAGAACTGCAAACGGGGGGAGGACGCCATGAGCGTGTCGATCATGATCCGGCCCGTGCCGGGGCGGTATATCGTGCGGGCCAGTGGGGCCATCATCGGGGAAACGGACCGCGCGCTGGAACTGGTCGAGGGGTCGCGACCCCCGGTCCTGTACGTCCCGCGCGAGGATGTGGCGATGGCGCTTTTGGACCGATCCGACCGCCAATCCACCTGCCCTCTGAAGGGTGAGGCGAGCTATTACAGCGTCATCACCCCCGAGGCGCGGCTGGAAAATGCCGTCTGGTCCTACGAAAACCCGGTTGCCGGGGCCGAAGCCATCGCCGGGCATTTGGCCTTTTACGCGGACAAGGTGCGGGTAGAGCCGCGCTAGGCAGCCTCTGCCGCGACCTTGCGGATGCGTTCGACCATGGCGCGCAGGCCGTTGGAGCGCTGCGAGGAGAGGTGTTCGTTCAACCCCAGTCGGGCCAATTCGGCGGGGGCGTCCACCTTGCCGACCTCGGCCACGGGCAGGCCCGCATAAAGCGCGTGCAGGACCGCGATCAGCCCCTTGACGATCATCGCGTCGCTGTCGCCCTGAAAGTCGAAGCGCCCGTCCGCGATCACCGGTTGCAGCCAGACCTGTGACGCGCAGCCCTGCACCTTGGTCGCGGGCACCTTGAACGCGTCGTCCATGGGCGGGAAGGCCTTGCCCAGTTCGATGACATGGCGGTAGCGGTCTTCCCAATCGTCGAGGAAGTCGAAGGTTTCGGCTAGGTCTTCAAAGGCGGGGGTGGCCATCGTCTGCTCCATGCGCTGTGCTTGACCTAGGGCCTTCGCGGGAAAAGGTCCACCCTTTCAGGGGGTGCTTTTCAAAGCGCGCGGCATGGGCTACCCAAGGGGACAGAGGAACGGGGGACCGGAATGAGACGGAGAGTTCTGCTGGGACTGGGTGCCGCCGCGCTGGTGGCAAGCTGCGGACGCATCCGCGACTCGCGCCTGAACCCGTTCAACTGGTTCGGCGGCGCGCGCCGCCGCGAACGCGTGGCCGATACCCGCCCGGCCGAGGTGCAGGATGCCCGCCTGCTGGTGGCCGAGGTCGTGTCGCTGTCGGTCGATCCCTACAGCGCCGGGGCCATCGTGCGGGCCAAGGGCGTACCGCCGTCGCAGGGCTATTGGGATGCGGAACTGGTCGCCCGACCCATCGACGAAAACGGCGTGCAGGTCTACGACTTCCGCGTCTTCCCGCCCGTGACGCCCACCGATCCCGGCACGCCGCAATCGCGCGAGATCACGGTGGCCACGTCCATTTCCAACGTGAAGCTGGACCAGATCACGGAAATCGTGGTGCAGGGCGAAACGAACGCGCTGTCGTCGCGCCGCTGAGACCCGCCTAAAGCCGGACCACCCGCACTTCGGACCCTTTGGCAGACAGCGCGATCTCGCCCTTGCAAAGGCGGATGGCGTCTTCGCCGAAGGCTTCGAAGCGCCAGCCTGTCAGCGCCTCCACCTCGCGTTCGCCCGCCGCGATGGCGTCAAGGTCGGCGGCCGAGGCGATGAGCTTTGAGGCCACGCCCAACTGTTCCGACTTGGCCTTCAACAGCACGCGCAGAAGATCGGCCAGCGCGGGATTGACCTGCATCTGCTCGCGGCTGATGTCCGGCTTGGGCATGTCTTCGGGCTTCATCTCTAACCCGGCCTTGATCGCGGCGAGGATGCCTTCGGCAATCTCGGGCTTGCGGCCTTCGCGCAGCAGCAGGCGGGACCGGCCCAATTCCTCCATCGTGGCGGGGCGGGTCGAGGCGAGTTCCAGCAGCGCATCATCCTTCATCACGCGCGAGCGCGGCACGTTCTGGCGCTGGGCGTAATCTTCGCGGAAGCGGGCGAGTTCCTTGACCACGGCAAGGAAGCGGCCGGAATTGGTGCGGGTCTTGACGCGCAGCCATGCCTCGTCGGGGTGGACGGTATAGGTGGCGGGATCGGTGAGGATCGCCAACTCCTCTTCCACCCATTTGGTCCGGCCGTTCTTGGACAGTTGCGCGGCCAGCCATTCGTAGATGACGCGCAGGTGGGTCACATCGGCCAGCGCATATTCCTGCTGGGCGGTGGACAGCGGGCGGCGCGACCAGTCGGTGAAGCGCGAGGTCTTGTCGAGGTTCTGCTTGGCGATCTTCTTGACCAGCGTCTCGTATCCGACCTGTTCGCCAAAGCCGCAGACCATGGCCGCGACCTGCGTGTCAAAGAGCGGTTCGGGAAAGACCTTGCCTTCCACGAAGAAGAT
Organism: Pseudomonadota bacterium; assembly: GCA_039798885.1. Lineage (GTDB taxonomy): Bacteria > Pseudomonadota > Alphaproteobacteria > Rhodobacterales > Rhodobacteraceae > Paragemmobacter. The sequence goes on from JBDKFE010000090.1 coordinate 50,935, forward strand.
TTCCAGATCCTGCCGCGCCGCGTGGAAGACCTTGACCGTCGCCTTGTGGCGGAAGAGGTCGTAGAGCGGTTCCATCGACATGCCCTCGCCCTCGATCGGGTCGACGAGGACGGCGTCCCCATCCTTGCCCGGCAGGGCCATCTGGATCAGGCAAAGCTTGGACCAATAGGTCCGCTCGCGCAGGAATTCCGTGTCGATGGTGACATAGGGGTGGGATTTGGCAGCGTCGCAGAAGGCGGCAAGGTCTTCGGTGGTTGTGATCGTTCGCATCAGCCTTCCGTCCAGCCAGAGGGGCACGGGGTCATCCCGCGCTTTCCGCTATAGCGATTTGTGACGGAATTGAAAGACCCCCACCCGGAAAGGCTGCGTTGCGCTTGTCCATCGGGTGTAGGGCGGAGCGCGGGCAAGGCCCGCGCCTGCCCTTTGCCTCGCCTGTGCGCTTGCGCGCTTCGGCTCAGGGGCGGGGGCCAGCCCCCGCGCCCCCGGGATATTTGGGGACGGAAAATGTCAGAGAAAGAGCGGGGTGCGGTCGCCAGAGGCGAAGCGGCGCAGGACGGCGGGGTAGAGGCGGTGTTCCTGGGTCAGCACGCGGGCGGCCAGCGTGTCGGCGGTGTCGCCCGGCAGGACCGGGACGCGGGCCTGACCAAGGATGGGGCCGTCGTCAAGGATGGGGGTGACGTCGTGGACGGTGCAGCCCGCCTCGGCATCGCCTGCGTCCAGCGCGCGCTGGTGGGTGTGCAGGCCCGGGTATTTGGGCAAGAGCGAGGGGTGGATGTTCAGCATCCGCCCCGCGAAGCGGCCGACGAAAGCGGGGGTGAGGACGCGCATGAAGCCTGCGAGGCAGAGGATGTCGGGGCGGGCGGCGAGGATCGGGGCCAGCAGCGCCGATTCAAAAGCGGCGCGGTCCTTGCCGAAGGGGCGGTGGTCCACGGCGGCGGTGGGAACGCCCAGCGCGGCGGCCTTGGCGAGCCCCCCAGCTGCGGGATCGTTGGAGGCGACGAGGACCGGGGTCGCCGGATGCCCTGCTTCGGCCATGTCGCGCAGCAGGGCCAGCATGTTGGAGCCACCCCCGGAAATCAGGATGGCAACCCGTTTCGTCACAGGAGGCGGCCCTTGTAGACGACCCCCTGCCCTTCCACGACGCGGCCAAGGCGCGTCACCGTTTCACCCGCATCCACGAGGAGCGCGGACAGCGTCTCGGCCCGGTCTTCGGCCACGACGAGGATCATGCCAATCCCGCAGTTGAAGGTTTTCAGCAGTTCCGCCTGGTCCATGTTCGCCTGCGTGGCGAGCCAGCGGAACACCGGGGGCAGCTGCCATGTGCCAAGGTCGATCTCGCAGGCGAGCCCTTCGGGCAGGACGCGGGGCGGGTTTTCGGTCAGGCCGCCGCCGGTGATATGCGCGAGCCCATGCACGCCGCCCGCGCGGATCGCGGCCAGCGCCTGTTTGACATAAAGCCGCGTGGGGGCGAGCAGTGCCGCGCCCAGCGTGCCCTCGGCAAAGGGGCAAGGCGCGTCCCAACCAAGGCCCGACAGGTCCACCACCTTGCGCACGAAGCTGTAGCCGTTGGAATGCACCCCGTTCGAGGCGAGGCCCAGCAGCACGTCGCCCGCCTGCACCCCTGCCGGAAGGTCCGTCCCCCGTTCCATCGCGCCCACGGCAAAGCCTGCGAGGTCGAAGTCGCCCTTGTGATACATGCCGGGCATTTCCGCCGTTTCGCCCCCGATCAGGGCGCAGCCCGACGCCGCGCACCCGGCAGCGATGCCGTCGATGATGCGGGCGGCCTGATCGACATCCAGCTTGCCGGTCGCGAAATAGTCGAGGAAGAGCAGCGGCTCGGCCCCCTGACAGACGAGGTCGTTGACGCACATGGCGACAAGGTCGATGCCAATCGTATCAACGTTGCCCGTATCGATGGCAATCCGCAGTTTCGTGCCCACCCCGTCGGTCGCGGCGACGAGGATCGGGTCGCTGTAGCCTGCGGCCTTTAGGTCGAAAAGCGCGCCGAACCCGCCAAGGCCCGACATCGTGCCGGGGCGGTTCGTCCGCTTTGCGGCGGGCTTGATCCGTTCGACCAGCGCGTTGCCCGCGTCGATGTCCACGCCTGCCTGCGCATAGGTAAGGCCGTTCTTCATGGGATGCCGCTCCGCCGCTCTGCCGCCGATGGGGCGGGGCATATACCAGCCCTTTCCCCATCGCAACGCCGGATGCCGCAGCGCGCGGGAATGACCCGGATCAAGCCGCGCGGCACGGTCCCGTGGCAAAGGATTTGCCGGATGGACAGGGCCGAGAGGCGGTCTGCCATGTCCCGCCTGTTCCTGCGTTTGCATGCCCGGACCGATCCGTCGCAGGGCGGTGCCTTCGTCATCGTCCTGCTGACCTTGGGCAGGGCCGAGGCGCGGCCCATCCTGCTTGCCTGCGTTGCGGGCCTTGCGGCGGGATTGCCCATCGCGCCCTCACTACCCGCATCGTCTGGGCGGCTGATCCGCGCCTCGCCGCTTGACCGTCCCGCGGCTGTGGCTTACCGACAGGGGCATGGGGCTGTAGCTCAATGGTTAGAGCCGGGCGCTCATAACGCCTTGGTTGGGGGTTCGAGTCCCTCCGGCCCTACATCGCCTTCCCGCCGGACGGTCAGCGCACCACGAACCCGTGGGCGAAGGGGTCACGGTCGTCGATGAAGATGGTGTTATAGCCCGTCATCCGCGCCCATCCGGCGATAGAGGGGATGATGGCCCCCCGCCCCGCCACCTGTGTTGCCGCCTCTACCCGGCCTTTGAAGATGGACCCGATGATGCTTTCGTGGTGGAACGCGTCGCCCACCGCCAACGTCCCCCGCGCCGCAAGCTGCGCCATGCGGGCCGAGGTGCCGGTCCCGCAGGGGCTGCGGTCAATCGCCTTGTCGCCATAGAAAACCGCGTTGCGCCCGTGTGCCCCCGCCACCGTGGGCTTGCCCGTCCACATCACATGGGACAGCCCGTTGATCGCCGGATGTTCGGGATGCACGAAGTCGTATTTCGCATTCAGCGCGGCCCGCAGCTTGCGCGCCCAGTCGATCAACTGCCCCGCCGTATGATCTGCCATGTCGGCAAAGACCTTCTGCGGCTCGACGATGGCGTAGAAATTCCCGCCATAGGCGACGTCCACCACGACCTCGCCCAGCCCCTCCACCTCTGCCGTCAGCCCTGAGGCGAAGAGGAAGGAGGCGACGTTGGTCAGACGCACCTCCTCGACGAATCTTCCTTCTTGCACATAGGCGATGTCCACCTTGCCCGCAGGGGCATCGATGGACAGGCGTCCCGGCGCGCGGGGGGTGATCAAGCCGTTTTCGATCCCCATGGTGATCGTCCCGATGGTGCCATGGCCGCACATGGGCAGACAGCCCGAGGTTTCGATGAACAGCACCCCCACATCGCAATCCGCCCGCGTCGGCGGGTAGAGGATCGACCCCGACATCATGTCATGCCCGCGCGGTTCGAACATCAGCCCCGTGCGGATCCAGTCGAAGTCGCGCAGGAAATGCGCGCGACGCTCCAGCATCGTGGCGCCGTCCAGTCGCGGCCCGCCGCCCGCGACCAAGCGCACGGGATTGCCGCAGGTATGCCCGTCGATGCAGGTAAAGGTGTGGACGGCCATGCGCGCCTCGCTAGAAACGATGGGGGTTGAAGGGGGAAAGGTCGATGGGCGGCGCGGCCCCGGTCAGCAGGTCCGCCACGATCCGCGCCGTCCCCGCACTTTGCGTCAGGCCCAGATGGCCGTGGCCGAAAGCGTGGATGATGTCGCGCGACGCCCGCGACGGCCCGATGGCGGGCAGGCTGTCGGGCAGCGATGGGCGAAAGCCCATCCACTGCACGCCGCCCTCTGTCCGCAGTCCGGGAAGAAAGGCCTTGGCCTTGTGCAGCATCGCCTCGGACCGTTTGAAATTCGGCGGCAGGTCCAGCCCGCCCAGTTCCACCGCGCCCCCCACCCGGATGCCCGTCGTCAACCGAGAGATCACGAAGCCATGCCCCCCGAAGGTCACCTGCATCCGCAGATCGAAAGCATCCGCAGGCAGGGTGGTGTTGTAGCCCCGCTCCGTCTCCAGCGGGATAGGCTCGCCCAAGGTTCGCGCGATGCGGTGCGAAAAGGCCCCCGCCGACAGCACGACCTTGCCCGCCTCCACCGCTTCGCCCCCCGCCAGCAAGACCCGCGCGCCCCGCTCCTTGGCCTGCACCGCCAGCACCTCGCCCAGCCGCAGCACGCCACCCGCCGCGCGGAACCGGTCGGCCAAGGCCAGCACATAAAGCTTCGGGTCCGCGATCGAATACCAGCCCGGCGTGAAGGTGCCGTGGGTGAAGCGCGGGCTTAGCCCCGGCTGCACCTCGGCCATCTCCTCGGGTCCCATATGGCGGAAATCGATCCCGTGCCGCGCCCGCGCCTGCCAGCCGGGGATCGAAGCGCGGAATTCCGCCTCCCCCTCATAGACCTGCAGGTTGCCGCGCTTGAACAGCATCCCCGCCGTCCCCGTCGCCGCAAGGAAGGGCTCCAACTCTGCCTTGGACAGGTCCATCAACCCCGTCTGCGCGTCGGTCGAGGCTGCGACAGCCCCCGGCGCGCAGGCCCGCCAGAACCGCCACAGCCACGGCGCGATCTTCAGCGCATAGGCAGGCGGCACCGACAGCGGCCCCAGCGGGTCCAGCAACCATCCCGGTGCCTTCTTCATGATGCCCGGCGACGCCAGCGGCAGGATATCGGTAAAGGCAAAGGCCCCGGCATTGCCCGCCGATGCCCCCGCCGCAGGCCCCGCGCGGTCGATGACCGTGACCGAAAGCCCCCGCCCCTGCGCCATCAGCGCAGCCGACAGCCCGACGACCCCGGCCCCTATGACGACGACATCCATCCCCTTATGCCGCGTAGCGCGCCTCCAGCCCCTTGGTCCAATCCGCATACCATGCGTTGAACATGTGGAACTGCGCCTCGATGAAGCCGCGCTGCGCCGGTGACAGCGCATCGCTTTCGTTGAATTGCAGACCGAAGCCCTCATCCCCCTTCAGCACCATCATATGCTTGAAGAACAGCACAAGGTCCGGCCCCGCATCCACCTCGGCCAGCACCTGCATCGCGCTGTCCAACTCAAACGCCAGCCGCCGCGCGACGGCATCGCCGGCCATGGCCTGACGACACAGCGCCACCAGATGCAGCACCTCGCGCGGGAAAACGTTGCCGATCCCCGTGATCGCCCCATCCGCGTTGCAGTTGACATAGCCATGATAGACCGCCGTATCGACGCCGATCATCAGCTTCAGGTCGGGCGAGGCACCCGTGATCGCCTCGGCCGCATAGGACAGGTCGTCAAAGCCGCCGAATTCCTTGAAGCCCACAAGGTTCGGATGCTCGGCCCGGATGGCGAAGAAGAGGTCGGCCTTCGTCGAATAGCCGTAATAGGGGCTGTTGTAGATCACCGCAGGCAGGGTCGGCGCGGCAGAGAGGACGGCCTTGAAATGCGCCTTCTGCGCCGCAGGCACCGTGCCGCGCGACAGCAGGCGCGGGATCACCATCAGGCCATGCGCGCCCACCCGTTCGGCATGGGCCGCGATGGCGGCGGCGGTCGCGGTGTTCACCGCCCCGGTGCCCACGACCACCTTGATCCCGGCCTTGACCAGCCGTTCCACCCCTTCCATCCGCCATTCATTGGTCAGCAGCGGCCAATCCCCCATCGACCCGCAATAGACAACCGCCGACATCCCCATATCCACCAGCGCCCGCGCATGGGCGACCAGCTTGTCGAAATCGGGGGTGCGGTCGGCCTTGCAGGGGGTCAGAAGGGCCGGGATCGTGCCGGAAAAGATGCTCGCGTCCATGAAAGTCGCCTCCTGCGGCTGGATGGAATCTGGGTGGTTGGGGTGCAGCATAGGGATTGCATTAAGTTTGTCGACAAGATTTCGCGACGAACCCAGTTACCGCTGAGAACAACATCCCTCCGCCGGTAGGGACGCGCGCGGCACGCCGGGGCGGGCGGCTCTGGCGCACGTCCCAGTAGGGGTGAGGCGCGATCAGAAATCGTCCAGTGGACGATTTCCCCGCCGAACGCGCGGCCGATGGCCGCGCAGGGCGGTCGTGCGCGGCCGTCCTTCGGACCTTTGGGCCACGGTCCGATCCTGACTGTCGCGCCTAGAAGTGCTTCCCCCCCTCAAAGCACCACATGCTGCCGACGGTCCGCCGCGATCATCTCCTGTATCTGCCGCACGATCCTGTCGGCATGGTCCTTGGCCAGCACATCGCACCGCGCCACATCCCGCGCGACAAGCGCGTCAAGGATCGCCTCATGTTCCAGAATGAAGGGATGCGGTTCCTGCGGCGCGAAGGTGGGGTAGTAGTAAAGCCGCAGGATGCGCCGCCCCTCATCCAAAAGCCGCACGAAAAGCTGCGTGTAATAGGGGTTCCGCCCCGCCTCGGCGATGGCCACGTGGAAATCCCGGTTGGTCAGGATCATCCCCGCCGTATCCCCCGCCATCACCGCGCCGGCAAAGACCGCCTGCCGCGCCCGGATCGCCGCCAGATCGGCGGCATCATGAAACTCCGCCGCCAGCCGCGTGGTCACGCGATACATCAGCGTCAGCGCATCAAAGAAGGCATAAAGGTTCGGGAAATCAATCTGGCTGACGACCGTGGACCGGTTCGGCAGCATCGTCACCAGCCCATCCCCCGCCAGCCGCACCAGCGCCTCGCGCACCGGGGTGCGCGACATGGCGAAACGGTCGGCCAGACCCACCTCATCCACCGGTTCGCCGGGTTTCAGAACCAGATCAAGGATCTCGTCGCGCAACGTGTCATAGACCAGCCGCGCCCCCCCGCCCCGCTTGCGGTCGGTCCCTTCGGTCTCTGCTCCATCGGCCATGCGCGCCTCCCTGTCGACAGACAGGATACAAGCGCGCCCCGTCCGCGCGCAACCGCGCCTCAGGCCCCGCCCAGAACCTTGTCGGCCACCGTGCCCGACCGCAGCATATCCTCTAGCGTCAGGCTCTCGATGATCAGCAGGTAGGACCAGAACACCTCGGCAAAGACTTTGCGGATGCGGCAGGTCGCCTCGTCCACGCAATCCTCGCAGCGCTGATAGGCCCGGCGCGACAGGCAGGGCAGCGGCGCGATGGGGCCATCGATCGTCCGCAGAAGTTCCGAGATCGACACTTCCGAAGGCCGCTTGATCAGCGTGTACCCCCCCGACCGGCCGCGGGTGGATGCAATGACCCCGGCATTCCGCACTTCCAGCAGGATATGTTCAAGAAACCGCTTCGGCGTGCCGGAACGGCGCGCGATCTCTTCGATGGTCAATGCCTCTGGCGCAGGCTTCGCCGCCTCATCGGCAAGGGCGAGCAGGGCCTTCAGGGCGTATTTCATCTTCTGCGTGATCATGCCCAAGACCTACCGCCTGCGCGGGTCGGAATCAATCATGGCAAGCGGGAAATGGCGCGGATCAAGGGACTGGGGCTGACATCTTCCGCACAGGAGGCCCGCGACGAACGGCCCGGCCCATGGCCGGGACCGGGCGCATCCCGTGCGGGAGGGCGGCTTCCCCACCGCCCCAGCCCATTCTCCCTATTGCCCGACTCCCCTGCATCTGCCACAGCCGTTCCGGCAAAAGAGGCAGACGATGGCCGACGACAAGACGATCACCCCCGAACTCGCCGTGACCGACCGCGCCGCCGCCGTGTCGATGCTGACCACCGTCTTCGGCTTCCTTGCACAGGGCGACCGGCTGACCCTCGGCTCCCAGTCCATCGCCCTGATCCCCGCCGCCACGACCCCCACCCATGGCCGCATCGACCACCTCGCGCTGGCCGTGAACGACGTGGACGCCACCCTCGCCTCCCTTCTGTCGCGTGGTGCGCGCCTGGACGACACCACCCCAAAGGGCCCCAAGGAAATCCCCGAATTCTGGGAAAACGGCGTCCGCTACGTCTTTCTCCAAGGCCCCGAAGGCGCGCGCATCGAACTTTGCGCCAAACGCCAAACGGCCACCCGCGCCGACCTTCCGGGCCATGACCATATCGGCCTCCCCTGTACCGACATCACGGCCACCGCCGCTTTCTTCGAAAGCCTCGGCCTTACCCCCCTCGCCGCCGTCACCCTGACGCGCGAGGATGGGGAAACCCATGTCCGCTTCCTCGGGCATGGCGCGCATGTGGTGGAACTCTACGAACCGCCCCACCTGCGCGGCACCAAAGGAACCAACCCGGAAACCGCCCTCTGGCACGGCCTGCGCCTCATGGGCGCGACGGGCCCCAAAGGCCCGATGCAAGGCCCCGACGGCCTGCGCGTCACCCTGCTCTGACCCGGTCTTCATCTCGGCCCAAATACCCGACGGGGGTCCGGGGGTGTCAAACCCCCGGCGCTAGCCGCGCGCGACTTCGGCCAGAAGCCCCGGAAACTCTGCCCAATGGTCAAAGGCCGCCCGATGCGGCAGCGCCTCCACGGGTGCCTTGCGATACCCGCCCGTGAACAGCAGGAACGCCACCCCCGCGCGATCCGCCGTTTCGGCATCCACCTCGCTGTCGCCCACAAAGACCGCCCCGCCCCCGATCCGCGCCATAGCCTCCAACAGCGGCGCGGGGTCGGGCTTGCGCAGCGCCAACGTGTCGCCCCCCACGATCACCGGAAAGAACCCAGCCCAGCCCATCTGCGCCAACAAGGCCCGCGTCGGCCCCTCTGGCTTGTTGGTACACAGGCCCATGGGCACCCCCAGCCCGCGCAGCGCCGCCTCCACCCCGGCATAGGGCTTGGTCAACCCGGCGGGCGCGTCCTCGTACCAGCGGATGAACCGCGCGCAGAGGTCACGGTGCAGGCGCGCATCCTCTCCCATGCCCACTGCCGCCATGACGCGGGTCATCAGCACAGGCACCCCGTTCCCGATGAACCCCCGCACGATCTCAAAGGGCAAGGGCTCCACCCCCTCCTCGCGCAGGACCACCGACACCCCGGCGTGGATGTCCGGCGCGCTGTCCACCAGCGTCCCGTCCAGATCGAAAAGCACCGCGCGCGCCATCACCGACCCGTCAGCCAATTCCCCAGCCGCGCCAACCGCGACGGCGGCCCGCCCGAGGCCTCTTCGCGCCGATCCGCCGCCGCGTAGAGCGCATACATCCCCCGCACCCCCAACCAGCGCAGCGGCTCTGGCTCCCATTTCCGCACGCGGCGATTGACCCAAGGCAGCCGCACCAATTCCGTATCCCGCCCCAGCACCAGATCGCAAAGCGTCCGCCCCGACAGGTTCGACGTGGACACGCCCACGCCCACATAGCCCCCCGCAAAGCCCATCCCCGTGCCCGCGTCATAGCCCACCGTCGCGCACCAATCGCGCGGCACGCCCAGCACGCCGCACCAGCCGTGATCCACGCGATACCGCTTTGTCACCGGGAAATGCCGATGCAGGATCGCCGTCAGCCGCCGCACCGTTTCCGCATCCGGCACCCCGCCATCATCCGTGCGCGACCCGAACCGATAGGGCACCCCCCGCGCCCCCACCGTGATCCGCCCTTCGCGCGTGCGCTGGCAATAGCAATAGGCATTGGCGAAATCGCCAAGGATTTCATGCCCTTTCCAGCCGATCTCCTCCCACACCGCCTCGGGCAAAGGCTCTGTCGCTATCTGGGCAGAGTTCAAGGGCAGCCACTCTCGCCTAAGCCCCGGCAGACCCGCCGTGAACCCTTCGGTGCAGCGCAGCACATGCCGCGCCGTCACCACGCCCCGCTCTGTCACCACGCGGCGGGGGGAAACTTCGGTCACCGTGGTCCCTTCGGCAATGCGGACCCCCATCCGCTCTACCACCTCGGCCAATCCGCGCACCAGTTTGGCGGGCTGCACCCGCGCCACCCCCTCCACCACCATCGCGCCCATGACGCCGGGGATATTCACCCGGCTCGCCGTCTGCCCCGCGCCGATGACATGCACCCGATCCTCGCCCCAGCGGCGACGATGCGCCACCTCGCCCTCCACCCGCGCCATCTGGGCGGGCGTGACGGCCACCATCAACTCATCCGTCCGCAGGATGTCGGCCTCGATCCCCTCGGCCCCGGCCACGCGGATCACCTCATCCACCGTGCCGTTCATTGCGCGCACCATCGCCCGCACCGCGCCCTCGGTGGACCCTTTCAGATACTTCTCATGGCTCCAGGCAAAGCCACCCGTCAGCCAGCCGCCGTTCCGCCCCGACGCGCCAAAGCCCGCAAACTCCCGCTCGCAGATCAGCACCGACAGGTCCGGCGCCGCCTGTTTCAGGTAATAGGCCGCCCACAGCCCCGTATAGCCCGCCCCCACGATGCAGACATCCACCTCCACATCCCCCGCCAGCGCCGGGCGGCGGGCAGAGGGCAAGCCGATATCCGCATACCAGAACGACACATCCCCCAGCCGCGTCATGCCCTGACCCCTTTCGTCCATTCCCTGTCCAGCCGCGCCACCGCCGCCTCGGCGGTCAGCAGCGCGCCCTCGAACCAGCCCTGCTCGGCGCTGGCATGGTCCGACCCGGCAAAGGCAAGGCGCGGATGTCCCGCCCATTCCCCGGGATCGTAAAGCCCGACCGTCTCTAGCGCGGGCGAAACCCATGTCCCCCGCGCGAAGGGGTCCGACACCCAGTCATGCCAGTCATAGCCCTGAACCGTGGCCCCCGGAAAGGCCGCCGCCATCGCGGCCGCCACGCCCTCCGCCGAAGGCGCGCCCATCTCGTCGAACAGCCCGAAACCCACGACAAGAACCGTCCCGTCCGGCAGCAGATGATCCGCCCAGAACCAGCGCAGCCCCGCCGTCTCCCCCGTGGCCAACACGCCGGGCTCCACCCCTCGCGCCCGGATCAGCACCTTTACCGCCCGCCCGATATGCCCCGCGGCCCGCAAAGCCCCCGGCGCCCCGGCCAGCGGCGGATCGAACCGCATCTGCGCCAAACCATTCACCGGCACTGCCACCACCGCCGCCTCCGCCCGGCAGGCGCGCCCCCCGGACAGCACGGCGCGCACCCCGTCCTCCGCGACCTCCACCCGCTCCACCGCATCCCCGGTCAGAACCTCGGCCCCGCTCGCCCCAAGGGCACCCGCGACCAGCCGCGACACCCCGCCCTCTACGGTCAGCGCCAGTTCCTCCAGCTTGACCTCCATCCCCTGCGCCAGCTTCGGCGTCAGAAGCTCCGTCACCCCGATCCGTCCCGGATCGCCCGACCCGGAAATCGCCCACCACGACAGGAACTCCCGCCGCACGGAGTCCGGCAGGTCGCGATGGTCCAGATAGGCCGCCGCCGTCATCCCCGACAGATGCGCCGCCTCCGCCCCGCCCGCAGCCAACAGCGCCGCATCGGCCTTCAGCCTCTCCATCCCCGCCCAATGCGCCGCCATTTCCGCCGACGGCGCCGCCAGCGCACGCCCCCCGGCAAACCACCGCCGCCCGGAAAGCGCTACCCTCGGCATCAGCCCCACGCCCAGCCGCGCCGCCAGCGCGATCATCCGCCCATGATCCGCCCGCAGCCAGCCACCGCCATACTCGACCACGCCCCCCGCCCAGTCGCGCGAATCCGCCCGCCCGCCGACACGCCCCCGCGCCTCGACCACCGTCACCCGATGCCCCCTGTCCGTCAGCCCCAGCGCTGCCGCAGCCCCGGCCAATCCGGCCCCGATGATCAGAATGTCAGCCAAGCAAGCCTCAGAGATACCAGTCATATTCGCGCGGCAGCACCTCGGCCATGAAGGCCTCGAACTCTGCCCGCTTGATCGTGGCATAGGCCGCCGGATAGCGTGACCCCAGATAGTCGGCCATCAGCGCCGACCCTTCCAGCCTGTCCAGCGCCGTCCACAGCTTCAGGGGCATCTCCGGGTCCGCCTCTTCGCCCGCGTTGCCCGTCGATGGGGCCGAAGGCTGCATCCGCTGCGACACCCCATGATGCACCCCCGCCAGCACCGCCGCCATGACGAGGTAGGGATTGGCCTCTGCCCCCGCGATCCGATGCTCGATCCGCCGCGCGGCGCCACCGCCTGCCGGAACCCGGAAACTGACCGAACGGTTGTTGAACCCCCAACTCGTGTTCACCGGCACGAACTGGTTGGGCGCGAAGCGGCGATAGGCATTCAGGTTCGGGGCAAAAAGGGCCATGGCGTCATAGGTCGTGGCCTGCAATCCCGCGATGGCATGGCCCAGCATCGCATCACCCCCCGGCAGACGCTCGTCAAAGACGTTGCGCCCATTGGCATCGACAAGGCTCAGATGGATATGCAGCCCCGACCCAGACTGATCGGCAAAGGGCTTGGACATGAAAGTCGCCTCAAGCCCGTGCCGGTTGGCCACGCCCTTTACGATCCGCCGCAGCATCAGCGCATGATCCGCCGCCGCCACCGGATCGGGCAGATGGCCAAGATTCACCTCGAACTGCGCCCCGCCATATTCTGCCGTCGCCGCCCCCGCAGGCACCCCCTGCGCCTGACAGGCCGCGTCGATTTCCGCCAAGATCGCGCCCCATTCGTCCAGCTTGTCAAAGGCCAGCACCCGCGGCGCCTCGGACGCGCGCCCCCCGCGCACGGGCCGCGCGGGCGACACTCGCCCCCCCGCATCCCGCGCCGGATCGACCAGATAGAATTCCAACTCGCAGGCCACCACTGGCACCACCCCCAGCGCCGCGAACCGCGCCACCACCCCTTGCAGGATCGTGCGCGGATCGAACCACCAGCCCGCCGCCCCCTCTGGCGGGGCAGGCGCGATCAGCACCTGCGCGGTCTCCGCAGCCCAAGGCACCGGCACCAGCGTCCCCGCAACGGGGTAAGAGGTCGCATCCGGGTCGCCGTCCGAAAACCCGATCCCCTCCACATCCCAGCAGGCACCCAGCGCATCCAGCGTCGTGATCCCCGCGCAGAAGGCCACGCCCGACGTCCAGACCTTCGCCGCATCCCGCACCGGGTAGCGTTTGCCGATGGCCGTCCCGCACAGGTCGAACATCACCGCATCCAGAAAGCGCGTCCCCGGATGGGCGGCGAGATAGGCGTCAAGCTCGGGTATGGCGGTCATGTGTCCCCCTGTGACTGGCCACCCAAGCCTAGCCCGCCTGCGCCCGCTGTCACCCCCCGAAACGACAAGCGGCGGTCGCCATCAGGCCACCGCCGCGAACAAATTTCTTCGAAGATTCTTGCCCAGCCCACCGCGCCACAGCGTGTCCTGACGCAGGAAACGCGACGGAATTTGACACAAATTCCGTTGCCCGACCGTCATCCCCGAAATCTGCGTCAGATTTCGGCGCGAAGTCTGCGTCAGACTTCGCCTGCGCGACGCCTTAGAAAAACGCCTGCACCCCGGTGATCGCCCGGCCAAGGATCAGCGCATGGATGTCATGCGTCCCTTCATAGGTGTTCACCGTTTCAAGGTTCACCATGTGCCGCATGATCTGGAAATCCTCTTGGATGCCGTTCCCGCCATGCATGTCGCGCGCCCAGCGCGCCGCCTCTAGCGCCTTGCCGCAATTGTTCCGCTTGATGATGGAAATCATCTCGGGTGCGGCATTCGCCTCATCCATCAGCCGCCCGACGCGCAAGGACGCCTGAAGGCCCAGCGCAATCTCGGTCATCATGTTGGCCAGCTTCAACTGGTAAAGCTGCGTCCCGGCGATCGGCTTGCCGAACTGCTTGCGGTCAAGGCCATATTGCCGCGCCGCATGCATGCAGAACTCTGCCGCCCCCATCACCCCCCATGAAATGCCATAGCGCGCGCGGTTCAGGCAGCCGAAGGGTCCCTTCAGCCCCTCGACATTCGGAAGCAGCGCCTCTTCGCCCACTTCCACATCCTTCATCACGATCTCGCCCGTGATCGAGGCGCGCAGGGACAGCTTCCCCCCCACCTTGGGCGCGGACAGCCCCTTCATGCCCTTTTCCAGCACGAAGCCCTTGATCTTGCCGCCATGCGCCTCGGACTTGGCCCAGACGACAAAGACATCGGCGATGGGCGCGTTGGAAATCCACATCTTCGCGCCGTTCAGCACATAGCCAGTCGCGGTTTTCTTCGCGACGGTCTTCATCCCCGCCGGGTCAGACCCCGCATCCGGCTCGGTCAGCCCGAAACAGCCGATCCATTCGCCCGATGCCAGCTTTGGCAGGTACTTCGTCCGCTGCGCGTCGGTCCCGTAGGCATAGATGGGATACATCACCAGCGAGCTTTGCACCGACATCATCGACCGATAGCCGCTGTCCACCCGCTCCACTTCCCGCGCGACCAGACCATAGGCCACGTAGGACGCGCCCAGCCCGCCATATTCCTCGGGGATCGTCACGCCCAAAAGCCCCATCTGCCCCATCTCGCGGAAGATGGACGGATCGGTCGTCTCGTCCCGATAGGCCGCCACCACGCGCGGCTGCAGCTTTTCCTGCGCATAGGCGCGGGCCGCATCGCGCAGCATCCGCTCCTCCTCGGTCAACTGGTCGTCCAGACGGAAGGGGTCTTCCCAGTCAAAGCGGCCCAGATCGGGGGCGTCCTTGGCTTTCAGTTTCGGGGCATCAAGGCTCATGATCCGTCTCCCATCCGTTCCGGGCATCCTGCCAGCAAGGCGCGAGTCGCGCCACTCACCGCTTGTATGCCGCAAGGGATTGTGACTGAATAGCGAAACATCCTGCAAACATGTTGCGCTATACTCAATGATCCCGCCCCGCCGCCACCTGCCCCCCCTGCCCGGCCTTCTGGCGCTCGAGGCGGTTGACCGCCTCGGCACCGCCACCGCCGCCGCGCGGGAATTGAACCTTACCCCCGGTGCCATCTCGCGCGCCTTGCAAGAGGTAGAGGCGCAGCTTGGCCAACCCCTTCTGATCCGCGACAAGCAGCGCCTGCGCCCCACCCCCGCCGCCCGCGATTACGTGGCCCAAGTCCGCCGCGCGCTGGACACGCTGGGTCAGGCCGCGCTTCGGCTGCGCTCTGGCGAAACCGGGGGGGCGCTGACACTGGCGATCCTGCCCGCCTTCGGGATGCACTGGCTTGCCCCGCGCCTTGCCCAGTTCCGCGCCCGCCAACCGCAGGTCGCGCTCACCCTGTCGACCCGCCTGCGCCCCTTCGACATGGAGGCAGAGGGCTTTGACGCCGCCATCCATTATGGCCGGGCCGAAAACCTGCCGAAGGATTGGCCCGGCACCGACGCGCTTTTGCTGATGGAGGAAGAGGTGCAGCCCGTCTGCGCCCCCGGCGTCCTGCCCGCCCCCCTGACCGCGCCGGGGGACATCCTCGCCCATCCCCTTTTGCAGATCGAAAGCCGCACAGGCGACTGGGGGCGCTGGCTGGCGGCGCATGGCATCCCCGGACAGCGGCCTGCGGGGATGCTTTTTGACCAATTCGCCACGATGCAGCAGGCGGCGATCCACGGCCTCGGCCTCGCGCTGTTGCCCACCTTCCTGATTGCGGATGATCTGCGGACAGGCCGCCTGATCCCCGCCTATGGTCCCCCCTCCCGCGCGGCGGGCAGCTATTGGCTTGTCTGGCCCCGCGCCCTGCCCCCCCGCGCGCCCTTCGCCGCCTTCCGCGACTGGATCAGACAGGAACGACCGGCACGGGATTGAGCGGCACAGAGGACCGACGCGGACCCTACCCCAGAGCTTTCCGCACCCTTGCGCGACGGCGGGTTCCGCCCCGTGGCCCAAAGCCACGGGGCGCGCACGTCCCGCCCCACCGGGACCTGCGCCATGGGCGCCCGCCCCGGCGTGACGCGCGCGCCCCTACCGGCGGTCTTGCGAAACGCGCCACTGGCGCCTTTCACAAGACCTCGCCCCCAGCCCTGCCGCAAGAAAGGGGTTGGGCACCGCGCCCCTCTCACCCGCCGCTGAATGTTACACCCAGAGTGATCCACCCCCCAATCATCCCTAACGCATCCCCTCCCCACCGCCCGCTGCGTGCTGACACTTTGCGGTACAGTTTCCGGCACAGACTGCGGTACAGCCAAAACCCTTCAGAACACCGCGTCCGGCAGCCCGCAGAACGGATCGACCGGACTGTCCATGTTCCACGCCGCCCGCCCCATCAGACAATCCAGAACCGCCGCCTGCATCGACGGCATCGTCGCATAGGCATTGACCATGCACGGCACCCGCGGCGCATCATAGAGTAGGTAGGGATAGCCAAAGGACACCATCACCACCGGCACCTCGTGCCAGACGCGCTGCATCGCCGGACCAAAGCCCCCCATCACCTTGGCCCAGTCCAGAAAGACCCGCCCCCGCGTCAGCAGCGTCTCTTCGCCGAAAAGGTAAAGCACCAGATCGCAGCCGCCCGGATCGATCCGCTCTCCGGGCACATGGACCGCCACATCGAACCCCTCGCGCGCCAAAAGCTGTGGAAGATCAAAGGCAAAGGGCAGCGGATGCAAGGGCGACACGATCCCACCCGACACCACCAGCACCCGCTTTGTCCGCGCGGGCGACAGCGGCAGCACCCCCTGCACATCCTTCACCAATGTCGGCGCCCGCCCCGTCACCGCCCGCGCCACGGCCCGCGCCTCGGGCCGCCCCAAAGCTTCGGGCCGCAGCTCCGGCACACCCCGATGCAGACCCAGCGCCGCCTTCATCCCCAAGACCCGCACCAGCGCCGCCTCATGCCGCGCCGCGCTGATCCGCCCTTCGGCCACCGAACGCGCGATAAGGGCGTGATCCCCCTCGGGATCGTCGGAAAACAGGATGATGTCGCAGCCATTCTCGATCACCTCGGGCAGCATCTCTGCACGCGGGCCCCATGCCCCGAACCCTGCCATCGGCGTTGCATCCGATACGATTATACCATTGAAACCAAGCCTTTGCCGCAACAGCCCCTCGTTCAGATGCCGCGACACCGATGCGGGACGGTACTGCTCCACCCCCTCTGCCCCCATCGCCGCCGCAAAGGCCGGAAAGGCGATATGGGCCGACATCACCGCCATCACCCCCTGTGCGATGGCCGCGCGGTACAGCCGCCCATGCGTCGCCTCCCATGCCTCCAGCGACAGGGGATTGATCGTCGTCACCAGATGCTGGTCGCGGTCGTCATGCCCCTCTCCCGGCCAATGCTTGACCGTCGCCGCCACCCCTTCGGCCTGAAAGGCCGCGATCTGGGCCAGCGCATGCCGTTCGATCCGCGCGACATCCGACCCAAAGCCCCGCGTCGCCACGATGGGCGACCGGAAGGCCGCATTGATGTCGATGACGGGGGTGAAGGACCAGTTGATCCCGATGGCCTTTGCCTCTTCTGCCATGATGCGCGAGATGGCGGTCGTCGCCGCCACGTCATCCACCGCCGCAAGCGCCAGCGGATTGGGCACCTCGGTCCCGAAGGGCAGGCTCATCCGCGATCCTTCCAGATCGGCGGTGACGAACATGGGCAGACGCACCGCCTCTTGCGCGCGGGTCAGGAAACCCACCTCCGCTTGCAGGTCCGGGCCATGAAACCGCGTGACTCCCGCAGGTTGCAGCCGCGCCAGCCGCGCCACCTCGCCGGGGTCGGACCCCATGGAGATATGGACGAACAACTGCCCCACCCGTTCCTCGGGCGTCAGACGGGCGAGTTCGGCGCGCACCCACGCCACCCCGGCATCATCCAGATGGAACGGCGCAAGACGCAGATGATCGAACATGACGGACCTCCCGAAACCAGCCACGGACCCACCCTAGCACGGCGGCACGTGGCAGGAAGACCCACCATTCCGGGGCGGCCTAGACGCCTTCGACGATCACCACCTGCACCTCTGCCGCGCCTGCGCGGGCAGCGCGGGCGGCGCGGTATTCGGCGCTGTCATAACAGGCGCGGGCCGAGGCGAGGTCGGGGAATTCAATCACCACATGCCGGGGATGCACCGGCCCTTCCAACGTCTCTGCCGTCCCGCCACGCGCAAGGAAGCGCGCCCCGAACCGGGCAAAGGCGGCGGGGGCAAGGGCCTGATATCCCTTGTATCTGTCTGGGTCCGTCACGGTCACATGGGCAATCCAATAGGCTGCCATCACGCCCCCTCCAGCATCCGTTTGGCAATCGCCGCCGCCTCGGTCAGATGTTCTTCCACCGCCCGCCGCGCGGCCTCTGGGTCGTTCGCCGCGATGGCCGCCGCGATCCGCGCCATCCGTTCGGGCCCCGGTACCGCCCGCTCGGTCGCGGCCATCGTCAGGGCGCGCAGACGGCTGATCCGCCCGTTCAGACGCTGAACGATCTCCCACGCGATGTCATGGCCCGCCGCGCGGAAGATCACCTCGTAAAAGCGCGTCGTGGCGGCAAAGACCGCCTCTGCCCCGCTGTCCGACGCGCTGATTTTCGCCAGCG
>JBDKFE010000091.1:0-9679 GCA_039798885.1 Pseudomonadota bacterium
CACGAGCACCGCGTTCACGACATGGATCACGCCGTTCGACTGGTTCACGTCGGCGATGGTCACCTTGGACGCGTTGCCGCTTTCGTCGATCAGATAGAGGGTGCGCCCCTTGACCTGTGCCGAGAGCGCGTCGCCCGACACGGTTTGCATGTGGAAGAAGCCGTCGGGGGACTTCTTGGCGCGGCGCATGATCTCTGCCCGCGAAAGCGTGCCCGCGATGACGTGGGCGGTCAGGACCTTGACCAGTGTGTCCTTGTTTCGGGCTGGAGCAGGCTGTCCACGGTGCCTTTGGGCAGGGCGGCGAAGGCGTCGTTGACGGGGGCGAAGACGGTGAAGGGGCCTGCGGATTGCAGCGTTTCGACCAGACCGGCGGCCTGCACGGCGGCGACGAGGGTGGTGTGGTCCTTGGAGTTCACGGCGTTTTCGACGATGGTCTTTTCGGCGAACATCGGCGCGCCGCCGACCATCGGGTTCTCTTGTGCCAGCGCGGGCAGGGCGAAGAGCGTGGTGAGGGTGAGGGTGCGGAGGGTGGTCTTGCGCATCTGGGGTCTCCCGTTTCGGCGGCGGACCTATTCCGCCGCGCTTGTGGGGCACCTACGGGGGCTGCGCGCGGCAGGTTTCAGCGGTTGCGGAAGGGTTGCGTGAGCAGGCGGTCAAGCCATGCCTCGCGCCGGGTGCGGAATTCCCCGATGCCAAGGGGCATCGTCTGCGGGTCGTCCTGCGGGGTGGCGCGGTAGGTGCCGAAGGCGCGGTCCCAGAGCGAGAGGGTGAAGCCGTAGTTGCTGTCGGTTTCCTCGCGCCGGAGGGAGTGGTGGATGCGGTGCATGGCCGGGGTGACGATCCCGCGGCGCAGCAGGCTGTCGGTGCGGTCGGGCAGGCGGATATTGGCATGGGTGAAGAGGGAGGTGGCATTCAGCGCGATCTCGAAGGCGATGACGGCGAGGGCGGGCGCGCCGAGGGCCATGACGGCGGCGATCTTGAGGAGGGTGGAGAGAAGGATTTCCAGCGGGTGAAAGCGCAGGCCGGTGGTGGCGTCGAGATGGGTGTCGGAATGGTGCATCCGGTGGAGCCGCCAGAGCAGGGGCACGCGGTGCATGAGCCAGTGCTGGCCCCAGATCAGGAGGTCGAGCAGCAGGAAGGCGAGGGGGAGGGCCGCCCAAAGGGGCAGGGGGGCGAGGAGGCCCCAGCCATGGGCGGCGGCAGCCTCGGCTGCGGCGACGGGAAGGAGGGGGATCAGCAGGCGGACGAGGGCCGTGTCCAGCGCGAGGATGGCGATGTTGTTCGTCCAGCGGATCAGGCGCGGGATTTCGGCGCGGCGGTCGGGGGCGGCGAATTCCCATGCGGCCATCGCGGCGAGGGTGCCGAGGAAGGCCGTGAGGCGGAGCGTGTCTGCGTCCATCAGTTGAACGGATTGCCGTCGGTGCCGCCGTTGCCGCCCGCGCCGGTGAAGGGGTTCTTGCCGCCTGTCCCCGGACCCGTGGGGTTCGACGCCCAGCAGTCGGAGGCCTGACGCAGGGCATTGTCGCTTCCCGTCAGGGGGATGGCGTAGCCCGATCCGTCGGGGAATGTGATCCCCATTTCCGAAGCAAAGCGGATGGCCGACAGGATGGGGGAGTAGTCCTTCTCTTCCGGGGTCAGGAACATGGCGGTGGTGGTGCCGGTTTCGGAACTGACGGACCATGCGCCCAGTGTGAAGGATTGCGACTTGAACTCTAACTGCACGGTGCCGAGTTCCTGATCGGCCGGAAGCGAGAGTTCGTCCACGGTGAAGAAGAAATCCAGCGCCTCGCCGTAAAGCCGCGTCACGAGGCCGCCGTCGGTGAACCAGATGGCGGCGTTGCAGGAGGTGATTTCGTCCGCGTTCTGGGCGGTGACGTATTCGAATTCCCACGTGCTTTGCGCGGCGGCGGGGAGGGGCGCGAGGGCGACGATCAACGGCAGCAACAGGCGCATGTGCGGGTCCGAATCCATGGGTGTTAACGCCATGCTGCACCCCGCAGGCGCAGCGGTGCAAGTCAGACGACGGGATGGACGCGGAATGGCGAGGCTTGATCGGGGGGCGGGGGTCGGTTAGGCTTTGTGGAAACGTTTTCAGGGAGTGATGACGATGAAAGCCGCCCGGATGAACCGCCTGTTCGCGCCGTCAGGCAATTGCTTTGACGTGGCGATTGACCATGGGATGTTCAACGAGCGGACGTTCCTTGGCGGGATCGAGGATATGGGGGCGGCGATCCGGGCGATTGCGGCGGCCAAGCCCGATGCGATCCAGTTGCCGCCGGGGACGGCGCCGCTGTTGCAGGCCATTCCGGGGAAGGACAAGCCTGCCTTGGTGCTGCGGACGGATATCGCGAATGTCTATGGCACGCCTTTGCCGCGCGCGCTGTTTTCCGAGGTGATCGACCGCGCGGTGGAGCAGGGGGTGGTGCTGGATGCGGCCTGCGTGGTGGTCAACCTTCTCATGCTGCCCGACCAGCCAGAGGTGTACCGGGCCTGCGTGCGGAACGTGAACAGCCTGAAGCGGGAATGCGAGATCATGGGGATGCCGCTGATGGTGGAGCCCTTGGTCATGCAGGACAACGCGAAGGGCGGCTATATGGTGGATGGGGATATCGACAAGATATTGCCGCTGGTCCGGCAGGCGGCGGAATTGGGGGCGGATATCATCAAGGCGGACCCCTGTTCGGACGTGTCGGACTATCACCGCGTGATCGAGATCGCGCAGGGTCTGCCTGTGCTGGTGCGGGGCGGCGGGCGCGTGTCGGATGCCGAGATTCTGGGCCGGACGGCAGAGTTGATGCGGCAGGGGGCGCGGGGGATCGTCTATGGGCGCAACGTGATCCAGCATCCCGATCCGGGCGGCATGACGCGGGCCTTGATGGCGGTGGTGCATGAGGGGGCGACGCCTGAGGCGGCCTTGGCGATGATCGGGGGGAAGTGATGCGCGAGGTTCGCTTTGGCATCATCGGCTGCGGGTTGATGGGGCGGGAATTCGCCAGTGCCGCCGCGCGCTGGCTGCATCTGACGGGGATGCGGGCAAAGCCGCGGATCGTGGCGGTCTGCGACACCAACCCCGCGCTGATGGGGTGGTATACGGACGCCTTGGGGCCGATGCAGGTGACGACGGATTACCGGGAATTGCTGGCCAACCCAGAGGTGGAGGCGGTCTATTGCGCCGTGCCGCATGTGCTGCATGCCGAGATTTACCCCGCGATCCTTGCGGCGGGGAAGCATCTCTTGGGGGAAAAGCCCTTCGGGATGGACCTTGCGCAGAACCGGGTGATTTCGGCGGCGATCGCGGCGCGGCCTGACCTGCTGGTGCGCTGTTCGTCCGAGATGCCCTTCTATCCCGGCGCGCAGAAGGTGGTGGAGTTCGTGCGGTCGGGTGCCGTGGGGGCGGTGCTAGAGGTGGAGGCGAGTTTCCTGCATTCCAGCGACATCAACCCCGACAAGCCGATCAACTGGAAGCGGATGGCGGGGATCAATGGCGCCTATGGCTGCATGGGCGATCTGGGGATGCATGTGCTGCATGTGCCCTTGCGCCTTGGCTGGCGGCCCGCGCGGGTGACGGCATCGCTGGTCAAGCGGGTGGAGACGCGGCCCGATGGCAAGGGCGGGCGGGTGCCGTGCGACACGTGGGACAATGCGACGATCACCTGCGACGTGCCGGATGCGGGGGGCGATTTCCCGATGGTGCTGAAGACGTGGCGCATTGCCCCCGGCGAGGCGAATACATGGTCGATCCGGGTGCTGGGGATGAAAGGGTCGGCTTTCTTTACCACCAAGAGCCCGCGCCAATGGTCGTGGATGCGCTACGAGGCGGGCAGGGCGCAGGGCTGGATGACAGAGGATCTGGGCTATACGCCGCTGTTCGGCGCGATCACGGGGGGGATTTTCGAATTCGGCTTCACCGACGCGATTCAGCAGATGTGGGCGGCCTTTGTCGATGAACTGGCGGGCGGGGATGCGAAGGGATTCCCCTGCGCCACGCCGGAGGAGGCGGCGGCGCATCATGCCGTGCTGACGGCGGCCTTGGAGGCCGGGATCAGCGGGCAGTCGGTCGCGGTGGCCTATTGATGCGCGCCGCGTCGACCAGACGGGGGGTGGCCTGTGCGGGCAACTGGATCGTGGACATCGTCCATACGATCGAGGCATGGCCTGCGAAAAGCGACCTCGTGCGGATATTGGACGAGGTGGAGGGGACCGGGGGCGGGGCGGCGAATGTGATGCTGTCGCTTGCGGCGTTCCGGGCGGGGCTGCCGCTTTGGGCCATCGGGTTGGTGGGGATGGACCGTCATGCGGCGACGGTGCGCTGGGCGGTGGCGGGGGCCGGGGCGGGGCTGGATCATCTGGCCGAAACGGACAGGGCACCGACGGCGCATACGCATGTGATGAACCTGCCGGGGGACAGCCGGACGTTTTTCTACCATCCGGGGACGAATGACCTGCTGGATGAAGGCGATATCGCGGTCGAGGCGGTGGCAGAGGCCGGGGCGCGGGTGTTCTATCTGGGCTATCTGAACCTTCTGGGGCGGCTGGATGTGGTCGAGGGCGGGTCGAGCGGCGCGGCGCGGGTGCTGGCGCGGGCGCGGGCGGCGGGGATGGTGACGGTGGCGGATCTTGTCTCTACCGACCGGGCGGGGTTCGCGGAGGCGGTGGGGGCGGCGCTGCCGCATCTGGACGTGCTGTTCCTGAACGAGAGCGAGGCGGCGCGGGCGACGGGTTTGGCGGTCGCCGGGGCCGATGATTTGGCGGGGATCACGGCGGCGGCAGAGCGGCTGCGTGCGGGCGGCGCGGGGGCGGTGGTGGTGCATACGCCTGCCTTGGGGCTGTGGCTGTCGGCGGGGGGCGTGGTGGTGCTGCGGCCCGATCCGGTGGCGGCGGCGGATGTGGTGTCACCCGTGGGCGCGGGGGATGCCTTTGCGGCGGGCTGCATCTATGGGCTGCATGAGGGCTGGGGGCCGGAGGATTGCCTGCGGCTGGGCCATCGGGCGGCGGCTTGGTCGCTGCGGGGCGCGACAGCGACGGGGGCGATCCCGCCGCTTGAACGGCTGATGGATCACTCGTCGCCGGGGACGCCGTAGGAGGGCGCCTCGCGCGGGTCTTTCGCGCGCTGGATATAGGCGGGCATCTGGGGGGCGTAGACCTGCCATGCGCGGGCTGTGGCGTCGATGGGGCGGGCCTCGTCGGACCAGTCGATGCGAAGTTCGGCCACGGGCCAGCTTTCGCGGTCCACCATCAGAAGACCTGCGGAATGGACGGGGCCCGCCTCACCGCCCGCGTCGCGCCCGGCGAGGAGGGCGGCGATCAGGCGATCACCCAAGGGGCCGCGGGTGGCGAGGAAGCCGTCGACCATGGCCTGCGGCACGCCGGCATGGGCAAGGAGGTTGCCGCCCGCGATGACGCCGGGGCCGGTGGCGATGCCCCAGATGCCGAGGATGCGGCTGCCGCAATGCGAGGCGGTGGTGCCGTTGCGGTCCACGACCATGAGTTGGCGGTAGTCGATATGGGGGGCGGTGGAGGTGACCTGCTGCATGGCGCTTGCCGCATCCGCGCCTGCGGCCAGCGCGTCGAGGAGTTTTGGGCCGAGCGTCGGGTCGGTGATGTTCTGCGTCGCGGCCACGCCCACGCCTGCCCGCGCATGGGCGCAGCGGGCGGCGACGGCGGGCGAGGAGGAGGAGATCACCATCCCGAAGGCCCCTGTATCGGGGCAGCGGGCGAGGAGGGAGAAGGTCATTTTGCGTCTCGCTTTCGGGGCCGCCCGGGGGGCTTTGCGCCCCCCGGACCCCCCGCAGGGTATTTGGACCGAGATGAAGGGGCTGCCGTCATTTTCCGTTTCCAAATATCCTCAGGGGTCCGGGGGGCGAGCCCCCCGGCTTGCGCGGGGTCAGTCGGGGATGACGGCGGTGGCGTCGATTTCGACCAGCCATTCGGGGCGGGCCAGCGCCACGACGACGAGGCCCGTGCAGACCGGATGCACGCCGCGGATATATTCGCCCATGGTGCGGTAGACGGCTTCGCGGTGGCGGACATCGGTGAGGTAGACGACGAGCTTGGTCACATGCTCCATCCTGCCGCCGCATTCTTCCACCAGTTGGCGGATGTTCTGCATGACCTTGTGGGTCTGTTCGACGGGATCGTGGCTGTCGATGTTCTTGGCCGTGTCGAGGTCCTGCGGGCACTGGCCGCGCAGGAAGATCATCGTGCCGCGCGCGACGACGGCCTGCGCGAGGTCGTTGTCGAGTTTCTGTTCGGGGTAGGTCTCTTTCGTATTGAACTTGCGGTGGCGGGTGTGGGCCATCTTGTCTTTGTTCCTTGTCGTGGCGTCTGGGCCGACCCTTTCAGGGGGTATTTGGGCCGAGATGAAGGGGTAAGGTCAGGTCGCGGGCATCATGCGAGCGATGTATTGGGCGAATTCGAAATTGGGGCGTTCGAGGTGGGATAGGGGGCCGGGGGCGGACATGGCGGCGCAGAGGCCGCGATAGACCTTTTCGGTGCAACCTTTGTCTTCGACCTGCACCTCGTCCAGCAGTTCTTTCACTTTTGCGAGATGGGCGGGGGCGTCGGGGTCGGCCATCCAATCGCGGCTCATGCCGCCGCCGAAGAGGACCTTGACGTGGCCGGGGCCGTCGGGGGTGAGGGAGAGGTACCAGAAATATCCCGGCGTCAGGGTGATGAGGAGCGCGGGGTAGATGGCCAGCAGCCATGTGATGCGGCGTTCGTCGCCCATGAGCGTGGTGTTCGTGGGATGGGCGAGGGCGAGGGGGACGAGGTCGTTCTTGACGATCCAGTGGTAGTTGAAGGCGTCGGTGCCTTCGGGGCATTCCATCAGGGCAAGGTCGCAGGTGCCGCCGATGGTGCCTGCGTGGCAGGCGGGAAGGTGGTAGGATTCCATGAAATTCTCGGCCAGCACTTTCCAGTTGGTGTGCCAGCGGAAGTCTTCGCGGAAGGTTTCGGTATAGGCGGCCATGTCGAGATGGCCGACGAGGGCCTCGACATCCTTTAGGCGGGTGTGGATGTCTGGGGCGTCGGGGTTGAGGGTGACCATGATCCAGCCGTGCCAGTCGGCGACGCGGATGGTGGGGAGGTGGACCTGATCCTTGCAGAAGGTTTCGTTGAGCGTCATGGCGGGGGCGCCGCGCAGCGAGCCGTCGAGGTTGTAGGTCCAGGCGTGGTAGGGGCAGACGATGGCGCGGACATGGCCCCGGCCTTCGAGCAGGGTGGACATGCGGTGGCGGCAGACGTTGGAGAGGCCGCGCAGCGCGCCGTCGCGGTCGCGCAGGATGATGACGGGTTCGCCTGCGATTTCCATCGTGAGGTAATCGCCGGGGTCTTTCAGCGCGTCGGCGCGGCCCGCGCAGAGCCAGTCGCGCGCGAAGATGTGGCGCTGTTCGGCCTGCGCGAAATCGGGAGAGGTGTAGACCGATTTGGGCATCGCCTGCGCGCGTTCGAAGGGGACGGCGACATTGGCGCGGAGGTCTTCGATGGCCTGCAGGGCGGGGTCTAGGGCGGTCATGGCGGTCCTTCGGATGCGGCGGCGCAAAGGTGAGTTTCGGGCATGGGGTTCGGCGGGGAAAGAAGGGGTTTCCGTGGTGTGGGTTAGGCTGGGCCTAAGCAGGGGCGCTGTTGGTCGGCGGGGGCGATGTCTGCGCCAGAAATTGTGGCGGGGTTCGCGTCAAGCGCCGCTTTCCCTAGCGGTCATCAGGGCGGCGAGGCGGGCGGCTGTGGGGGTGAGGGTTGCGCCTTTGCGGGTCAGCAGGCCGTAGGGCGCGACGGTGATGCCGAGGTCGAGGGGGAGGATCACGTAAGGAGAGGCGCCGCCTGCGAAGCGGTCGCAGACGGCGCGGGCGAGGGGGGCGATGGCGTTGGATTGCTGGATCAGCGCGAGCGTCAGCAGGAAAGAGGAGGTGGAAAGGCGCTGCGCCGGGGTGGGCAGGCCGAGGGCTTGCAATCGGGCGATGACGGTGCGGGTGAGCAGGGCGTCGGGTCCGGGCATGACCCAGTCGAAGGCCATCAGGTCTTCGGGGGCGAGGCGGGGCAGGCTTGCTAGGCGGTGGCCGCGCCGCACCATGAGCGCGACCGGTTCGTCGCCCAGAAGCGCGGTGAGCGTCAGGTCGCCGCCCATGCCGTCGGGCATGCGACCGATGGCGAAATCCAGCCGTCCGGCGAGGAGTTGCTGGCCAAGAAGGTCGGAGGGGGCCACGACCACCTCGGCCGTGACGGAGGGCAGGGCGAGGCGGGCGGTGCGGAGCGCGGGCAGGACGCGGTCGAGCGCGGGGCCGGTGACAGAGCCGATGCGGACATGGCCGGATTGGCCGCCCGCGATTTCGGCCACCTCGCGTTCGGCGTCGCGCAGTTCGGTGACGACGCGGGTGGCGCGGTGGGCGAGGGCCTGACCCATGGGGGTGAGGGTGAGGCCGCGCCCGGTGCGGGTATGGACCGGCTGGCCGGTGATCCGCTCCACCTCTGCCAGAAGGCGCGAGGCGGCGGGTTGGGCCACACCCATGCGCGCGGCGGCGAGGGACAGTTGGCCGGTATCCGACAGGGCCGCAAGGAGGCGGAGGTGGCTGAGTTTCAGGCCACGGCGGAGGAAATTGTCCGTTTCTTGCATAACGTTTCGGTTATGAGTCAATCACGAAACAGTCTTTGACGGATATGCGAGGGCGTTGCAAGTGTTCGCGCACGGCGAGGCGGGGTTCGACCTGCGACAGGGCCGTGTTCATGCCGTGGCGCATCACGGCTAGGGAGGATTAACGAATGCAACTTTCCAGAAGGGCGCTTCTCGCGCTCGCCACTGCCGCGTCGATGGTCGGGGCACCGTCGCTGTCGTTCGCCCAGGACAAGGGCACGATCGGGATCGCCATGCCGACGCAGTCTTCGTCCCGCTGGATCTCGGACGGGAATTCGATGGTGGAGCAGTTCACCGCCGCCGGTTACGCGACGGACCTGCAATACGCGGAAGACGACATCCCGACCCAGCTGGCGCAGGTCGAGAACATGATCACCAAGGGCGTGAACGTGCTGGTCATCGCGGCCATCGACGGCACCACGCTGTCGAACGCGCTGGACAACGCCGCAGCGGCGGGGATCAAGGTCATCGCCTATGACCGTCTGATCCGTGACTCGGGGTCGGTGGACTATTACGCGACCTTCGACAACTTCAAGGTCGGCGTGCAGCAGGCGGAATCGCTGGTGGCCGGTCTGAAGGAGCGTTTCCCGGACCAGAAGCCGTGGAACGTCGAACTGTTCGGCGGCAGCCCGGACGACAACAACGCCTTCTTCTTCTACAATGGCGCGATGAGCGTGCTGCAGCCGCTGATCGACGCGGGCGATGTCGTCATCCCGTCGGGCCAGATGGGCATGGACGTGGTCGGCACGCTGCGCTGGGATGGTGCGGTGGCGCAGGCGCGCATGGACAACCTGCTGTCGGCAAATTACGGCGACAAGCAGCTGCATGGCGCGCTGAGCCCCTATGACGGGCTGTCCATCGGCATCCTGTCGTCGCTGAAGGGCGTGGGCTATGGGTCGGGCGATCTGAAGATGCCGATCGTCACCGGGCAGGACGCGGAGATTCCGTCGGTGAAGTCGATGATCGCGGGCGAGCAGTATTCGACGGTCTTCAAGGACACCCGCACGCTGGCCGGTGTGACCGTGAAGATGGTGGATGCCATCCTGTCGGGCG
>JBDKFE010000092.1:0-43415 GCA_039798885.1 Pseudomonadota bacterium
GCGGGTTCAGGTTCGTTACGTAAAGCTCGGGCGCTGCGTCCATCACCGTCCATCCAAAGGCGCGCCCATAGACCCCGGTGCGCCCCCTGCTGTCAACGACCCGTCGTCCTGACACCCATCCGCAGTGCCCCGCTTGTTCGCCGCCCCCCCCGCGTCTATACCACGCGCCGAACCAACCCGCGCCCGCGCCGCCCAACCGCGCCGCCCCACCGGGCCCCGAGGACCATGTCGATCATCAAGACCCGCCTCACCCTTGCCTCGGACTGGCTGGCCGACCGCGCCATCCGCGGCGCGCTTTGGGTCGTGCTGCGGCTGCCCTTCGACACCCGGCGCGCGCTGGCCGCCGCCTTGATGACCCGGATCGTCGCCCCCCTCGCGGGCTATCGCCGCCGCATCCGCGAGAACCTCGCCCTCGTGCGGCCGGACCTTGCGCCCGCCGATATCCGCCTACTGGAGCGTGAGGTGCCGCGCGCCATGGGTCGCACCTTGGCCGAACTCTATTCCGGCCCCGAATTCGTCGCCCGCGTCGCCCACGAACCGCTGCTGGGCCCCGGCGTCGCCGCGCTGCAAGAGGCGCATCGCACGGGTCGTCCCGTCCTCCTCGTGACCGGGCATCTGGGCAATTACGATGCCATCCGTGGCGGCCTTATTGCGCGCGGCTACCGTGTCGGCGGCCTGTACCGCCCGATGGACAACGCCTTTTTCAACGAACATTACGTCGCCGCCATCTCGCGCATCGGCACGCCCCTTTTTCCGCGGGGGCGCAAAGGGTTGGCCGACATGGTCCGCTTCCTGAAGGGCGGCGGGATGGTGGGCGTCGTCCTCGATCAGGCGATGCGGGACGGCGCGGTGCTGCGCTTCTTCGGGCATGATGCCTATACGTCGCTTTCGCCTGCCGAGATGGCGCTGCGCTACGATGCGCTGGTGATCCCGACCTATGGTATCCGTCGCCCCGACGGCGGGTTCGACATGGTGGTCGAGGCCCCGATCCCGCATGGCGACCCGCTAGAGATGACCCAAAAGCTTAACGACAGTCTCGAGGCGCAGGTGCGCGCCCATATGGATCAGTGGCTCTGGACCCACCGCCGCTGGAAGGTCTAGTTGGGCATCTGCCCAAGGATCAGCCCCGCCACTTGGGCGACGCCGTCACCTTCCTCTGCCAGAACCGCCCCGGCTGCCGCGACCATGCCTTGCCGCGCCTCCGCGTCCCTCAGCAAGGCCGCCACCGCATCTGCCAGATCCTTCGGCGCGCGCACGACCCGCGCCGCCCCTGCCGCATCAAGCCGCGCATAGAGGTTCGCGAAATTCCCCACATGCGGCCCGTGCAGGATGGCCGATCCATGCAGCGCGGGCTCATAGGCGTTATGCCCGCCAATCCCATCCACCAGCGATCCCGCCACCAGCGTCACGGGGCACAGGTCGAACCACAGCCCCATCTCTCCCAGCGTGTCGGCCAGATGGACATCGCCCCCCGGCACCTCGCCCCGGCTGCGCCGCGTCACCGAAAGCCCCGCCGCGCGCAGCAGCGCCTCCACCTCGTCCCCCCGTGCCGGATGCCGTGGCGCAAGGATGCAGAGCGCCCCATCCACCCGCGTCGCCGCCACCACCGCCTCTTCGCCCGGATGGGTCGAGGCCGCGCACCACACCGCCCGCCCCCCCAGCGCCGCCCGCAGCCGCGCCAGTTCCGCCCCATCCACGGGCAGCCGCTCTGCCGCCCGCTTCAGCGTTCCCGTCACCCGCAGCCGCGCCGGATCGGCCCCGATCCCCTGCAGCCGCGCCGCCATCGCCGCATCCGGGGCCGTCAGCACCGAAAACCGCCCAAGCAGCGCCCGCGCCAATCCCTTTTGCCGGGCCCATCGCGCCGCCGACCGGTCGCTGATCCGCGCATTGGCCAGCACCAGCGGAATCCCCCGCGCATGGGTGTCATGGATCAGCCGTGGCCAGAACTCGCTTTCCACCATCACCGCCACATCCGGCCGCCAATGGTCAAGGAACCGCGCCACCGGCCCTGCAAGGTCCAGCGGCAGGAATTGCAGCAGAACCCGCTGCGGCACCCGATCGCGCAGCAAGGCCGCCGCCGTCACTGTGGTGCAGGTCAGCAGCACCGTCACATCCGCCCGCGCCGCCACCAGCGCCCGCAGCAGCGGCAGCACCGACAGCCCCTCGCCCACGCTCACGGCATGCAGCCAGATCAGCCGACCGTCGGGGCGGGGCAGGGAGGGATGGCCCAACTTCTCGTGCCAACGCGCAGGGTCCTCTTTCCCCGCCGCCAGACGCCGCCGCAGGATCATGCGCCCCAAGGGGCCCGCCACCCGCGTCACCGCCAGATAGGCCGATAACACGGCAGGATCAGGCCCGTCAGGACGGGGCAGGGAAAAGGGTCCGGTCATGCCAGACCCTTACACCGCCCCATGCGCGCTGTCACTTCACCAGACCTGTGCAACCCGCAGGATGCGCCCCCGCCTGCCCCGCGCGTCATCCCATGGACCAGATGCAGCGGAAACCCCGTCTCTGATGCCTGCCGCCCCAAGGGGCCGCGCCACCGCCGCCGCCGTCGACCTTTCCCACCTGCCCCGCGCCTGCTAGCAAGGATCACGAATGGGAGACGCGCCATGACCGACAGCCTCACCTGCTTCAAGGCCTATGACATCCGCGGCCGCCTTGGCATCGACCTCGACGATGCCATCGCCCGCCGCATCGGCCGCGCCTTCGCCGAAACGCTGGGCGCGCGCCGGGTCGTGCTGGCCCGCGACATTCGCGCCTCCTCCGAATCGCTGGCCCGTGCCGTGGCCGACGGCCTTGTTGCCGCCGGATGCGAGGTGCTGGACCTCGGCCTCGCGGGGACGGAAGAGATGTATTTCGCCACCGGCCATCTTGGCGCGGACGGGGGCATCTGCGTGACCGCCTCGCACAATCCGATGGATTACAACGGAATGAAGATGGTGCAGGCCGGGGCCGCGCCGCTTGACCCTGCCACCACCATGCCTGCGGTCCGCCGCCTTGCCGAAACGCAGGCCTTCGCCGCCCTCCACCCCGGCGGCCGTATCACCGACGCCGCCGCCACCCGCAGGGCCTATGTCGACCGCGTCCTCTCCTTCGTCGACATCGCGGCGCTGCGCCCGCTGCATATCCTCGTGAACTGCGGCAATGGCGCGGCAGGCCCCACCTTCGACGCCATCGCCGCTGCCGTGCAGGCAAAGGGTGCCCCCCTCCGCTTCACCCGGATGCACCACGACCCCGACGGCCGCTTCCCCAACGGCATCCCCAACCCGCTTCTGCCCGAAAACCAGCCCGCCACCGCCGACGCCACCCGTGCCGCAGGTGCTGACATGGCCGTGGCCTTCGACGGCGATTTCGACCGCTGCTTCTTCTTCGACCATGCAGGCCGCTTCGTCCCCGGCGAATATGTCGTGGCCCTCCTTGCCGAAGCCTTCCTCGCCAAGGAACCTGGCGCCACCGTGATCCACGACCCCCGCGTGATCCTCGCCACGCAAGCCACCGTCGCCCGCGCCGGGGGCCGCGCCGTCATGGCCCGCACCGGTCACGCCTTCCTCAAGCAGGCCCTGCGCGACACCGGTGCCGTCTACGGGGGCGAGATGTCGGCCCACCACTACTTCCGCGACTTCTACGCCTGCGACAGCGGCATGATCCCGTGGCTTCTTGTGGCCGAACTGATGGGCCGCACCGGCCAGCCCCTCGCCGCCCTTCTGCAGGACCGCCGCGCTGCCTTCCCCTCGTCCGGAGAGATCAACTTCCGCGTCCCCGACGTTCCCGCCGCCATCGCCCGGATCGAAACCACCTACGCCCCGCAAGCTGAAACCCGCGACGATACCGATGGCCTCTCGCTCGACTTCGGCACATGGCGATTGAACCTGCGTGCCTCCAACACCGAACCGCTTCTGCGCCTGAACGTCGAATCCCGCGCCCGCCCCGATCTGGTCGATCAGGCCGTGGCCGAGATCACCGCGCTCCTCGCCTGACCGCGCGCCCGGCCCCACCCCCGGGAGGCGCTTCGCCCTCCCGGACCCACCCGAGGATATTTGAAGAACGGAAAATGAAGGCAGGGCGTTTGCATTTTCCGTCCCCAAATATCCTCAAGGGGTGAATTGGCCGGAACGGCCAAGAGGGGACAGAATGTCCCCTGACGGCGGAAGAGGCGCGCGCCCCGCGCCTCTGACAGGAAAGGCGTGCGGGCGGAACGCCCGCGCCGCGTATCTTACATCACCGCCCCGATCTGCCACGGCACGAACTCGGCCCCGCCAAAGCCCAGCTCCTCGGACAGCGTCTTGCGCCCTGACGCCACATCGATGATGCGGTCGAGGATCTCTTCGCCCTTTGCTTCGATGCTGATCCCTGCCGTCAGGATGTCGCCGCAGTTGATGTCCATATCCTCGGCCATGCGGGCATACATCTCGGAATTGGTGGCCAGTTTGATGCAGGGGCTGGGCTTGTACCCCGACACCGATCCCCGCCCCGTGGTAAAGACGATCATCGTCGCCCCCGACGCGATCTGTCCCGTGACCGAGCAGGGATCATAGCCGGGACTGTCCATATAGACGAAACCGGGCGTGGTGATGGGCTCGGCGAACTTATAGACCCCCGCCAGCGGCGCGGTGCCCCCCTTGGCCACAGCGCCCAGCGACTTTTCGAGGATCGTGGTCAGCCCGCCCTTCTTGTTCCCGGGTGACGGGTTGTTGTCCATCTCGCCGTCATTCCGCGCCGTGTAATCCTCCCACCAGCGGATGCGTTCGATCAGCTTCTCGCCCACCTCGCGGTTGACCGCGCGGCGGGTCAGCAGATGCTCGGCCCCATAGATCTCCGGCGTCTCGGACAGGATCGTCGTCCCGCCCATCCGCACCAGCAGGTCGCTCGCATGGCCCAGCGCGGGGTTTGCCGTGATCCCGGAATAGCCGTCGGACCCCCCGCATTGCAGCCCGATCACCAGTTTCGACACCGGCGCAGGGCGGCGCGCCACTTTGGACGCCACTTCCGCCATCTCGCGCAGCACCTCCAGCGCCTTGGCGATGGTGGCCCGTGTCCCGCCGGTCCCCTGGATCGTCATGTAGCGGAAATTGCCATCCGGCCGCAGCCGCCCCTGACCCACGAGGTCGGGCACCTGCATCACCTCGCAGCCCAGCCCCACCAGCAAGATGCCGCCGAAATTGGCATTGCGCGCATAGCCCTTCAGCGTGCGCATCAGGGTCTGGTAGCCCTCATTCGTCCCCGACATGCCGCAGCCGGTCTGGTGGACGATGGGCACGATCCCATCGACATTCGGCATGGAATTCAGAACCGGGTCCTTTTCGGCCGCCTCGGCGATGAAGCGCGCGACCGACCCGGAACAGTTCACCGATGTCAGGATGCCGATATAGTTCCGCGTCCCGACTTGCCCGTCGGCGCGGTGATAGCCCATGAACTCGCGCGGGG
This sequence comes from Pseudomonadota bacterium, assembly GCA_039798885.1. Lineage (GTDB taxonomy): Bacteria > Pseudomonadota > Alphaproteobacteria > Rhodobacterales > Rhodobacteraceae > Paragemmobacter. The sequence goes on from JBDKFE010000092.1 coordinate 5,428, forward strand.
GCAGCGCGGGCAGGGGGTGGCACTCTGCCCCGATGGCGTAGTCGTCCGTATGCGGGGCCATGCCCAGATTGTGGCTGTGCACATGCGTGCCTGCCGGGATGTCTTCGGTCGCCTGCCCGATGATTTGGCCATAGCGCAGCACGTTCTCGCCCCGCGCGATGTCCCGCGCCGCGATCTTGTGCCCGCGCGGCACCGCCCCCGGCAGGGCCACCCCCTCGACCTCCGTCCCCTTGCCCAGATCGGCCAGCGCGATCACCACATTGTCCGCGCCGTGCAGCCGGATCACGCCCGCTTCCGCCATTCGTCCCCCTCGCAGCCCTTCCTTGACCGAAGCGCTGCCCATGCCTAACATGTTAGCATGTTACAGCCGCCCGAGCCCCCTTCACAAGTGCCATCCGAAGCGCGTCTTCTGCCGCTCGACCGGTTCTCCGGCTCTCTTGGCCAGCGTGTCTACCAGACCCTGCGCGAGGCGATCCTGTCGCTTGCCTACCGCCCCGGCGAGATCCTGCGCAAGCCCGAGATTTGCGAAGCGCTTGGCGTCTCGCGCAGCCCCGTCGCGGATGCCGTGGCCCGCCTTGCCGCCGAAGGCCTTGTCGATGTGGTCCCGCAGGCCGGCACCTTCGTGGCCCGCTTTTCGATGGAGGAAATCCGCGAAGGCGCCTTCCTGCGCGAAGCGATCGAGGTCGCGGCCGTCGAACGTGTCGCGGCCAGCATCACCGAGGACCAACTCACCCAACTCCGCCGCAACATCACCGTACAGGCCGCGCTGATCGCCGATGGCGATGTGCCGGGCTTCTACCAGACCGACTCGGCGATGCATGAACTCATCCTCTCCTTCACCGGCTTTCGCAAACTCGCACAGGTGAGCGAGACGGCATGGCTTCACGTCAACCGCGCGCGGCAGTTGATCCTGCCCGTCCCCGGCCGCATCCATGCCACGCTAGAGGAACACCGCGCCATCCTCGGCGCGCTGGAATCCCGCGACCCGGACGCCGCGCGCCTTGCCACCCGCGCGCATCTGCGCCAACTCATCACCTATCTCGAACCGCTCGAACGCGATCGGCCCGATCTTTTCGATCCGGCCTGAAAGGCATCCCATGACGATCCCCAACCGCCCGCGCTACGCGACGCGCCTTAATGCCTTCAAGCGCAAGGGCGACACCGTGGCCGACATGATCGCAAGGGCAGGGGAGGTGGGCGGCCTGAACGCCGCCGATTTGAACTTTCCCGATCATTTCGACCATCATTCCCCGGCGGAACTGGGCGAAGTTTTGCAGAAATCGAACATGGCGGTGAACGGTCTTGCCATGCGCTACTATACCGATCCCGGCTTCAAGCTGGGCGCCTTTACCCATCCCGACCCGACCGTCCGCCGCGCGGCCATCGACATCACGAAGCGCGGGCTTGATGCGCTGGCGCAGATGGGCGGCAGGGTGATGACGGTCTGGCTGGGACAGGACGGGTTCGATTACAGCTTCCAAGGCGACTATGACCGGATGTGGGATGACACGCTGTCCGGCCTTGCCGAAATCTGCGACCACAACCGCGCGCTCGACATTTCCATCGAATACAAGCCCAACGAACCGCGCTCATGGTCCGTGCTGCCCGACATGGCCACCACGCTCCACGCCATCCGCGACCTGTCGCGCCCCAATCTTGGCGTCACGCTCGACTTCTGCCACATGCTCTTCGCGGGCGAAATGCCCGCCAAATCCGCAGCCCTCGCCGCGCGCCATTGCCGCATCATGGGTGTCCACCTGAACGATGGCTATGCCAAACGCGATGACGGCCTGATCGCAGGCACGGTCCACCCCATCCAGACCGTCGAACTCTTCTGGACGCTTGACCGCCTTGGCTATGACGGGGTGATCTACTTTGACACTTTCCCCGACCATGGCGGCATGGACCCGGTCGAAGAATCCCGCGCCAACCTTGCCCTCACCGACCGCCTGCGCGCCGTTGCAGCCGCGCTGAAGGACGACGCAGCCCTCACCGCCGCCATGGCAAAACAGGACGCAGCAGCTTCGATGCGGATCATCGCCCGCACATTGTACGGCGCGTGATTGCGGAAATTCCGTAACATCTGTTCAGCTCGGCCCCAAATACCCCGGGGGTGCGGGGGCTGGCCCCCGCCTCTGAGCTGAAGCGCGGCACGCGCGCAGGCGAGGCAAAGGACCCGCGCCGCGCCCTTGCGCGGCGCTCCGCGTCACAAACCGTAAAACCCCGCTGCCGTCCCGCCATAGACAAGCGCCCGGTCCACGTCGTTCAACCCCTCAGTCAGCGACAGCGCCGCCGCGCGCCAATCCGCGTACTCCCCGCGCAACCGGCAGACGGGCCAATCCGACCCCCACATCACCCGCTCTGGGCCAAAGGCCGAAAAGACGTGTTCCACGTAGGGTTTCAGGTCCTCCACCGTCCAATCCGCATCCGCTTCGGTGATCAGGGCCGAGAATTTCACCACCGCCGCCGTTTCATCCGCGATCCGGGCCATCCCATCGGCCCAAAAGCGGAAATGGGCGTCGGATTTCTGCCGGATCTGTGGCTTCATGCAATGGTCCACCACGACCGGCATCGTGGGATAGCGTTTCAGGATGGTCAGGAAATTCGCCATATGCCGGGGAAAGCCCAAGGCATCGAAGCGCAGCCCCAGATCACAGATGGCCCGGAACCCCCACTGCACATCCTCGCGCAGCATCCAGTTGTCATCCGGCAGGTCTTGGATCATGGGCCGCACGCCCTTGAACTTCGGGTGCCCTGCCAGCCGCTTCAATTCCGCAAGGTCCGAAGGCTTCTCGAAATCCACCCAGCCCACGACGCCCAGAACCCAAGGCGTCGCATCCGCGATGCCCAGCATGTATTCCGTCTCGGCCACGGTTGGTGCGGCTTGCACCAGCACCGTCCCCTCCACCCCGGCGGCCTGGAGTTGCGGGTACAGCGCGTCCGGGAAATAGGGCCGCGACAGGATGGGGTCGTCCTTGGGCATCCAGCCGTAATCGCCCCGCCCGGGCTGCCAGAAATGCTGATGCGCGTCGATCTGCATCCTCTTCCCCCTCATACCGGCGCGTCGGGGTGGATCAACCCCTCGGCCTTCATCGCGGCCCAAAGCGAAACCGGTATCTCGGCCGCTGCCGCCTGCAGATTGCTGTCCATCTCGACCCGGGTCTGACCGCCCGGGATCACCGACACCACCGCCGGATGCCGCGTGCAGAATTGGAAGGCCGCATCCACCAGCCGCACGCCATGCGCCGCACACAGCGCCTGCAACCGGCCCGCCTTCGCCATCGCCCATTCGGGCGCGTCGTTATAGCGATATTGCGCCCCCGGTCGCGGCCCCGTGGCAAGGATGCCGGAATTGTAGGGGCCGCCCACGACCACCCCCACCCCCCGCGCGGCAGCAGGGTCCATGAACCCTTCCAGCGAGTCGGTCCGCAGCAGCGAATATTCCCCCGCCAGCAGGAAGATGTCGAAATCCCCCCGGTCCATCATCCAACGGCAGGGCTCCCACTCGTTCACCCCCGCGCCGAAGGCCCGGATCACGCCCTCGTCCCGCAGCCGGAGCAGCGCGCGATAGCCCCCCGCCATGAACTCGGCCAGACGCGCGTCCAGCGCCGCCTGCGTGCCGTGGTTGAACAGGTCGAGGTCATGGGCATAAAGGATGTCGATCCGGTCGATCCCCAACCGTTCCAGCGAAAACTCGACCGACCGGAACACGGCGTCATGGCCGTAATCATAGACCTCGTTCCGCGACGGCACGTCGAACCATTTCCCGAACCCGTCCCGCCTGTCCGGCGTCGTGGCCCGGAACAGCCGCCCGATTTTGGACGAGATCACGTATTCATCGCGTGGCTTGCCGCGCAGAAACCGATTCAGCCGGGTTTCTGATAGCCCCAGCCCGTAAAGCGGCGCGGTGTCGTAGTAGCGGATGCCGCCCGCCCATGCCGCCTCGAGCACCGCATGGGCGTCATCGTCGGATATCGCGCGGAAGAGGTTGCCGATGGGGGCCGATCCGAATCCCAAAACGGTGAAATCCAAGCCCCCATTCCCCAACCTGTCCCAATGCCGCTTGTCCTGCATCCGCGCCTCCCTGTCCCGCTAACATGCTAGTATGTTCCCCCTTCCGGTCCAATCCCTTTCCGTCTAGCCTTCCCCCGTCTTGGGAGGATGGAATGTCACGTTTCGAAAAGGTCTTCGGGCAGGGAAAGAAGCCCGTCATCGCCATGGTCCATCTGGGCGCGCTGCCCGGCACGCCGCTGCATGAGGGCGTGGGCGGTGTGGAGGCGATCCTTGCGGGCGCGGCCAAGGACCTTGCCGCGTTGCAGGCGGCGGGCGTCGATGCGGTGATGTTCGGGAACGAGAATGACCGCCCCTATGAATTGAAGGTCGATACCGCCTCTACCGCCACGATGGCCTATGTGATCGGCCGCTTGCGCGACCGCATCACCGTGCCCTTCGGCGTGAACGTGCTGTGGGATCCGATGGCGTCCGTCGCTTTGGCCGCCGCCACCGGCGCGGCCTTCCTGCGCGAGATTTTCACGGGCACCTATGCCAGCGACATGGGCATCTGGGCCCCGGACGCGGGCGCCGCGCAGCGCTATCAGCACCGGCTGGGCAACACCGATTGCGCGCTGCTTTACAACGTGTCGGCGGAATTCGCAGGCAGCCTCGACCCGCGCAGCCTGCCTGACCGCGCGCGGTCGGCGGTGTTTTCCTCCATCCCTGACGCCGTCCTCGTTTCGGGCGCGATCACGGGCGAGGCGGCGGAGATGCGCGATCTGGAGGCGGTCAAGCGCGTGCTGCCCAAGACGCCGGTTCTGGCCAATACCGGCGTGAAACACGCCACCATCGCCGATGTCCTGCGCGTGGCCGACGGCTGCATCGTGGGATCGGCACTGAAGGTGGGGGGCGACACATGGGCGGCGGTCGATCCCGACCGCGCCAAGGATTTCATGGACAAGGCCCGCGCCGCGAGGGGCTATTGATGCCTGTGAACCGGAGCGGGCGTTCCGCCCGCACGCCTTTCCTGTCGGAGGCGCGGGGCGCGCCTCCTCTGCCGTCAGGGGGCGCACGCGCCCCCTCTTGGCCGTTACGGCCAATTCACCCCCTGTGGATATTTGGGAACGGAAAATGATGCTGGCCGATCTCATCCGCGACTACATGCTGATCCCCGGACTTGCGGGGCATGAGGACCGTATCCGCGCGCGGATCGCCGCCGATCTGGACCGTTTGGGGATCGCGCATCGGACCGACCGTCTGGGGAACCTATCGGCCATATTGGACGGCGACCCGGCAGCGCCCTCGGTGCTGGTCTTTACCCATATGGACCAGTTGGGGTTCATCGTGCGGAAGGTGGAGGCCACGGGGCTGATCCGGCTGGAACGGCTGGGCGGGGTGCCGGAACGGGCGCTGGCGGCGCAGGCGGTGGTGATCTGTTCCCGCAAGGGCGACATCCCCGCGCTGATTGCCAACAAGAGCCACCATGCGACCACGCCCGAAGAGAAGTATCGCGTGGTCCCCTATGCCGAGCTTTACGTGGATGCGGGCTTTGCGTCCAAGGCCGAGGCGGAGGCGGCGGGGGTCAGGATCGGCGACCCGGTGGTTTATCGGCCGCATGTGATGGATTTGGCCAATGGGCGGCTGGCCGGGACCAGCGCCGATGATCGGGCGGGCTGTGCGGCGCTGGTCGATCTGGCGGCGCGGCTGCGCGGGCGCGCGGCGGGGCCGACGGTGCATCTCGTCTGGTCGGTACAGGAGGAGTACAACCTGCGCGGCGTCTTGCCTGCGGCGGCGGCGGCCAAGCCCGACATCGCCTTTCAGATCGACCTGCTGTTGGCCTGCGACACGCCCGACATGACGGGGCGGGGCGAGGTCACCTTGGGCGGTGGGCCGGGCATCAGCCTGTATTCCTTCCATGGGCGCGGCACCTTGAACGGGGTGATCCCGCATCCCGCGCTGGTCGCGCTGATGGAGGATGTGGCCGAGTCCGAGGGGCTGCCGCTGCAACGGTCTGCCCATACCGGGGCACTGACCGACCTGTCCTATATCCAGTTCATGGGCGAGGAGGGGGTGGCCTGTCTCGATGTGGGTTTCCCCATGCGCTATACCCATTCCGCGCTGGAAGTGGTGGACCCTGCCGATGTCGCGCAGATGGTCACCCTGTTGGAGGCGGCTGTTGCCCGCATCACCCCCGGTTTCAACCTGATCCGTTAAGTGCATGACCCACACGCTTGGCATCGATATCGGCACGTTTGAATCCAAGGGCGTCCTTGTGGATGGTGGCGGGCGCATCGTCGCCACCGCCACACGGCCCCACAAGATGCTGGTCCCGCGCCCCGGTTGGGCCGAACATCGCGCGGAGGAGGATTGGTGGGGCGATTTCGTCCATATCACCCGCGCTCTGCTGGCCGAATCCGGGGTGAACCCGAAGGACATCGCCTGCGTCGCGGCCAGTGCCATCGGGCCCTGCATGCTGCCCGTGGATGCGGCGGGTGCGCCGCTGATGAACGGTGTGCTTTATGGCGTGGACACGCGGGCGGCGGCAGAGATCGACCAGCTGACCGCCGCCATCGGGGCAGAGCGGATCATGCAGGTCTGCGGCAATGCGCTGACCTCGCAATCGGTAGGGCCAAAGATCCTGTGGCTGAAGAACCAGCACCCCGCGCTTTATGCGCGGACGGCGAAGGTCCTCACCTCCACCTCTTATATCACGTGGAAGCTGACCGGGGCCTATGTGATCGACCATTACACGGCGGCCAATTTCTCGCCCCTTTATGACGTGAATGCGCTGGGTTGGACCGATGCGCTGGCCCCCGACATCCTGCCGCTGGAGAAGCTGCCCAAGCTGATGTGGTCCACCGATATCGCGGGCCATGTGACCGCCGCCGCCGCCGCCGAGACGGGGCTGGCCGAAGGCACCCCCGTCACCTGCGGGACCATCGATGCGGCGGCAGAGGCGGTGTCCGTGGGCGTACAGCGCCCGGGCGAGATGATGATGATGTATGGTTCCACCATCTTTATCATTCAGGTCACGTCGGACCCGGTGCGTGATCCGCGGCTTTGGTATGCGCCGTGGCTTTGGCCGGGGATGCATGCGTCGATGGCGGGGCTTGCGACATCCGGCACGCTGACGCATTGGTTCCGCGACCAGTTCGCGCGGGATGTCAGCTTTGGCGATCTGGCAGCAGAGGCGGCGGCCAGTCCCAAGGGGGCGAAGGGCCTGCTGTGCCTGCCCTATTTCAGTGGGGAGCGGACGCCGATCCATGACCCGCAGGCCAAGGGGGCCTTCTTTGGCCTTGATCTGACCCATACGCGGGGCGACATGTTCCGCGCGGTGCTGGAAGGCATCGCGTCTGGCACGGCCCATGTGCTGGACACCTATCGCGACTTGGACGCTTTTCCCCATCGCATCCTTGCCGTGGGGGGCGGGACGAAGAACGCGGTCTGGATGCAGGCCACATCGGACATTGGCGGGGCAGGGCAGATTGTGTGCGAAAAGACGGTGGGGGCCAGCTATGGCGACGCCTTCCTTGCCGCGACCGCCGTGGGCAAGGCGCTGCCGGATCAGATCGTGGAATGGAACCCCGTCGCCCGCACCATTCGGCCCGAGTTTGTGGCGGCTTATGCGCGGCAATATCCGCTTTTCAAACGGCTCTATGCCCAGACGCGCGATATCGCGCATGAATTGGGCCTGACCGGGGGGCAGGGCTGATGCGCTATGACCGGATGCGCCCCCATCAGGTGCAGGCGGCGATTGCCGCCAATACCCCGGTCGTCTTGCCGCTTGGCGTGATGGAACATCACGGCGGCCATCTGCCCGCCGGGGTGGATATGCTGGCCGTCACCGAAATCCTTGACCGTCTGGGGGATGAGATCGTCACGCTGCCCCCCTTTGCCTATGGCGCGGCAAGCCATGCCGTGGCGGGGCCGGAACATGGCACGACGCTGCATGTGGATGCCGCCGCCTTGGTGCCTTTCTTCGAGGCGCTTTGCACCGCGCTTCTGCGCGCGGGCTTCCGCAACGTCCATGCGATCATCCATCACCAGTCCGAGAATGTCGCGCAGGGGATGCCCACCGACCTTGCCTTCCGCCTTGCCGCCCGCAACGCGATCTTTCGCTTTCTAGAGGCAGAGCGGGGCGCAGGCTGGTGGGGCAGGCGGGACATGGCGGATTACTACGCGCAACATGCCGATGGTGCGGATCCGTTCAACTGGATCCGGCTGCACCCGCTGTTCCCGAAGAACGACAGCTTCCCCTTCGACCATGCCGGAGAAGGCGAGACGGCCCTGATGCTGGCGCTGGTCCCCGACACGGTGGCGATGGAGCGGGCGGGGGAGGGGGGCAATCCGTGGTGGACGGAAACCGCACCCAAGGCCACGGCAGCGACAGGAGAAGGCGGCGTGACCCTTGCCCTTGCCCATGTGCGGCGGGTGCTTGGCCTATAGGGTAGTTCGGCCCGCCCTATAGTTCCGGCAGGTCCACCACGCCCTTTTTCAGGATGAAACAGCCATAGGGTCCGCTATCCGCCGTGCGAATAATGGCGAAGGACTGCTTTGCCGCTGCGTAAAAGGCAAACCGTTCCAGCGCCTGTATTTCTACCCGTCGCCCTTCGGCTGCGTCCACCACGGCCTGCATCCGCGCGAAGATCGGCACCACCCCGTCCGGGTTGCCCACCACCTGCATCCGCGACACGGGCGCGGGCACGAAACTATCCAGCGGCATCAGCGACAGGATTGCCCGCGCTGCCGTCGGGATGTCGCAGCCCGCCATGTCGACCAGCCGACCATAGGTCGTCTCGGCCGCAATCGTCGCCGCAGGATGGTTCACGTCGCAGATCACCAGATCGTCGCCATGTCCCATCAGCATCAGCACATGCACGGCCTCTGCCGACAGCCGTTGATCGATGCCCTTCAGCACGTCACTTCACAGCCCCGGCGGCCATGCCCTTGATGATGTATTTCTCTAGCACCACGCCAATCACGATCAGCGGCAGGATGGCGGCAAAGGACAGCGCGGCCATGGACCACCACGAAATCCCCTGCGATCCCGTCTGGCTGGCCACCATGACAGGCAGCGTGTTGGCATAGGTCGATGTCAGCAGCGCCGCGAAGAAATATTCGTTCCACGTCAGCACCAGCGACAGGATGAAGGCCGCCACCATCCCCGGCAGGGCGATGGGCAGGATGATCGTGGCGAACGCCCCCCAGATCGACAACCCATCCACCAGCGCGGCCTCTTCCAGCTCTGTCGGGATGGACCCGAACTGGTCGCGCATGATCCAGATGACGATGGGCAGCACCGACAGGGTGTAGAGCAGGATCAGACCCACCCGCGTGTCCAAAAGCGCCAATTCCTTGTACAGCACAAGGAAGGGCAGGGCGAGCACGACAGGCGGCAGGATCAACTGGCTTAGGAAGAAGAAGCTGATGTCGGAATTCTTCATCCACGCCCATTTGTAGCTGAACCGCGACAGCCCATAGGCCGCAAGGCTGCCCAAGGCCACGGCCAGTGCGGAAGAGGTGACAGAGATCACGAAGGAATTCATGAACCGCTTCATGAATTCCGCCCGCACGGTGCTTTCGTTCCAGATCGTGTCAGGCGACAGGCCCAGCGACTTCCACCCCAGCCATGCGGGTTTGTAATCCACCCAAGGGATCATGTTCCCCTTCATGACGTTGGGGGCCATCTTGAAGCTTGTGGTGATGGTCCAATAGATCGGGAACAGGCAGATGATCGTCCACAGGATCAGCACGCCATAAATCGCGATCCGGCTGGTCCACCATTTCGCGCGGTGGCGACGGTCAGAGTCGGAATCCCGGAAAATCTGCGTCGAAGCGGTCATGTCCGGGGCCTCATCCAGCGGTCGGCGAGTTTCATCAGGAAGGTCATCGCGATCACGATGATCACCAGATAGACAACGGCCAGCAGCGTGCCGTAGCCCACATTCGACCGTTCCCGATACTCACGGAAGATGAAGCTGGTGACGGTGTCCGTCGCGCCCCCCGGCCCGCCCGAGGTGACGTTGATCACGATATCTGCCAGCTTCAGTTTAAAGATGATGCGGATCAGGATCGCCGTGATCGACACGGGCAGCATCAGGGGGAAAGTCACCTCCCAGAAATTCCGCCAGCCATTCGCGCCATCGACCTTTGCCGCCTCGTTCAATTCCTTGGGGATGGCCTGCAACCCGGCAAGGATCATGATCATCATGAAGGGGATATAGGTCCAGGCATCCATCACCATGATCGTGGCCCGCGCGATCTCGGGGCTGCCAAAGAAGGACGGGTTCTCCACCCCGAAGAACCGCGCCAGCCGCGACAGCGGGCCATAGCGCGCCTCCAGCATCGATTTCCCGATCATCCACGACACCGCGACCGGCGACAGCATCAGCGGCAGCAGGAAGGCCACGCGAAAGAACTTCCGCGCCCGGATCTGCGCGTTCAAAAGCAGCGCAAGACCAAAGGCGATGGCATATTCCACGATGATGACCACGCTATAGAGAACCATGTTCCACAGCGCGTTCCAGAAGAACGGGTCGCCCCACATCTGGCGGATATTGTCCAACCCGTTGAACTGCCGCCCATCCGGGCTGGACAGGTTCCAATCCGAAAAGGCGATCAGCAGCCCGAACAGCAGCGGAAAGATCGTCAGCGCCGCCACGAAGATGGCGGCGGGCAGCACGAACAGCGTGCGCTTGCCCGCCTCTCCGCGGATCAGGACCTGCCCCCAGCACAGCGCGACGGACCACGTGCAAAAGGCGTAAAGCGTCGGTCGCCAATTGGCGAACCCGAAATCCGCCTGCCCTGCGGCCTGCATCATCTGCAGCGCCGCCACGGCCAGCGTCAGCGCGCCCGTGCCCCAGATGATGGCCCGACCGAACCGCTTGCGGCCCGGCGAAATGTTGTCGTTCGTGACGACGTGGAGGAGATCACCATTGCTCATGCTAGCATGTTAGCTTGCCGCAGACGGTCTGGAAAGTGTCTTTCCCCACGCCGCGCACCGCCGCGGCAGCGCGCGGCGAATCTGTCAGGGAATCAGCGCGCCGTTGGCGCCACGTTGCAGCAAAAGATCCCCGATCCGTGCCGCATTGTGCGAAAAGCACCGCCCTGCCCGGCGCGGCGAAACTGCGCTGCAAAATGCGTCGTTAACACAAAAACGCAATAATATGAATTTGATAGCTGGTGGGCCTGTGTCCGGGAATTTGCAGCGCCCGCGCAAAGTGTAAACTTGGCGTTACAGTTGAAAACGTCAGAAAAAAATGACAACTTTGAGTCGGGACCAAATGGCCTAGGACGACAGTCCGCAGGTGATTTGGCCGTGGTGAGCGGAATGTCGTCAACTCACCCAACCCCCACGACGACGAGGGCACGGAGGAGCAGCAATGTCCAACGATCCTGACAAGGTATGGCCGACCGGCCTCACCTTGAGAGAAGCCGAAGAAGTCCACAGTTACCTCATCGACGGCACGCGCGTGTTTGGCGTCATCGCCCTGCTCGCGCATATCCTGGTTGCCGTCACAACGCCCTGGCTTGGCTGAGGGGAACGGAAATGAACAACGCAAAGATGTGGCTTGTCGTCAAGCCGACCGTTGGGATCCCCCTGTTCCTTTCGGCTGTCGCCGTCGGGTCCTTCGCCGTCCATGTCGCCGTGCTCAGCAACACGTCGTGGGTCGCGGATTTCCTGTCGGGCAAACCCCTTGGAACGGGCGCGGCAACTGCCGCACTCGTGCTGCCGGAAGAAGGGGCCGCGAACGCAGCCTTCATCCCCGGTGGGTCGCAAGAGGTGTTGATCACCATGCCGGATGGCACCACGGCCCGCGCCGTGCTGCAGACATCCGAAACCATGGCGTCACTCAACTAGGCCGGGCGCGCGCAGTTCCAGCAGGACTTGCGCGCGGCCAAAGATCGGGCGTGGGGCCCCCTGTCCTCCGGCAGGCGGGCCTCACCCTGCCCCGCAAAGGGCCGGCGACAGATGGCCGGTCATAAGATGGGTGTGTCGACCATGTTCGACTACAGACGTTTCGCACTCGGGCGCCTTGTGGCCATCGCGCCGCAATATCTGCCCTTTGCCGATGCCGCCTCGGAAGACGTGCCGCTGTCGCGCCTGCTGCGCCTGTCGCTGTTCCAGATGACGGTCGGCATGGCGCTTGTGCTGATGGTGGGCACGCTGAACCGGGTGATGATCGTCGAACTGCATGTGCCCGCCACGCTGGTGGCGCTGATGCTGGCGCTGCCTTTGGTCTTTGCGCCCTTTCGCGCCCTGATCGGGTACAAATCCGATACCTTCAAATCCGCCCTTGGTCTGCGGCGCCTGCCGTGGATCTTTAAGGGCACGATGTACCAATTCGGCGGCTTCGCCATCATGCCCTTCGCCCTTTTGGTGCTGTCGGGCTATGGCGAGGCGGTCGATGCCCCGCGCTGGATCGGCCTGTCGGCGGCGGCGCTTGCGTTCCTTCTGGTGGGGGCGGGGATGCATATCGTCCAGACCGTGGGCCTTGCACTGGCCACCGACCTCGTCCAGCCAGAGGACCAGCCCAAGGTTGTCGGGCTGATGTATGTCATGCTGCTCGTCGGCATGATCCTCAGCGCGCTGACCTACGGCGCGCTTCTGGAAACCTATACGCCCGGACGGCTGATCCAGGTCATCCAGGGCACCGCCGTCGTGACCATCGCGCTGAACGGCCTTGCCATGTGGCAGCAAGAGGCGCGCGACCGCAGACGGGCCGCCGCCCCAAGGGACGAGACGGCCTTCACCACCGCCCTGCGCCAGCTTTCGGCACGGCGCGGGATGCTGCGCCTTCTTGCGGTCATTGCGCTTGGCACTGCGGGCTTTGGCATGGCGGATGTGCTGCTCGAACCGTTCGGCGGGCAGGTCCTGTCGATGACCGTGGCGCAGACGACGCGGCTGACCGTGGTGATGGCCTGCGGCAGCCTCGTGGGATTTGCTCTGGCCTCGCGCTGGCTGGGCCGGGATGGGTGGCAACCGATGACCGTGGCCTTGATGGGGGCCGCTATCGGAATTCCGGCCTTCGGTCTTGTCATGGCATCGGCCGCCCTGCTGACCGTGCCGCTTCTTGTCCTTGCCACGGTGATGGCAGGCTTTGGTGCCGGGCTGTTCGGGCATGGCACGCTGACGGCGACGATGCGGGCGGCCCCCCGTGAACAGATCGGCCTTTCGCTTGGCGCATGGGGTGCGGTGCAGACGACGGCTGCGGGTGCGGCTGTCGCCATTGGCGGCGTGATCCGTGACGCGATGCTTCTTTCCCCGCACGCCGCCCCGGCCACGCCTGCCGCGCCCTACCTGCCCGTCTTCGGGTTGGAAGCCCTGCTTTTGATGCTGGCATTGATCGTGGCGTGGCCCATGCGACGCCAAGGCATCGACGAATCGCAGGCTGCCGCTATCTCTCTGCCACAAGGAAACCAAGCCGGTCCGGACGGCCTTGCCGAAACCAGACCATGACATGACAGCCGCCCTAGGGCCGTTCAGCAAAAGGACAGGACATGACAACGATCATCACCAGACTTTACCCGGACGTGACCGCAGCGCAGGCGGTGGTCGCGGCGCTGACGGGCAGCGGGCATAGCGCGTCCACCATCGACGTGATCACCCGCGAAGGGCCTGCGTCTGCTGCGGACCGGATGCGCGCCGCCCGTGTGCCATCGGCATCGGCGGCGGCCTATGCGCCCGCCGTCGCGGAAGGCCGCGCCCTCTTGGTGGTGCGCGCGCCCTTTGCCCCCGTGGGCACCGCGCGCCATGCGATCAAGACGGTGAACCGGTATCCGGCGCTCTCGGTCGGGCTGGAGGATGAGGATGTCTATATCCGCGAAGACCCCAAGGTGCAGACATCGGGCAAGATCCTTTCGGGCACGACCTTCTTCATGTCGAACCCCCACCGTACGGTCAGGCATGGCCATGTCTTGGGCAGCAATCCGATCCTGCCCAGCAAACCGCGCACCTCGGCCATCCGGGGCGGGGCCTATATGTCGACGAAGTTCTGGCCCGGAAAACTGCTCTCGGCGCCAAAAGAGCGCAGGTCCGCCATCCGGGGCGGTGGGACTGTTTCGTCGCTTTTCGGTCTGCCCACGATCATCCGCGAATGGCCCTCGCGCGAACTTTACACGAAGATCTGACGCCGCTGATTTGGGCTCGCTGATCCGGTCCCTCTGATCTGGGTCGCTCGATCTGGGTCCCCTGATCCGGTCCCCCTGATCTTGGCTCCCTGATCTTGGCCCCCGATTTGGTTCGCTCGATCTGGGTCACCGTGATCCGGTCCCCGTGATCCGGTCCCCCTGATCTGGGCCCCCTGATCTGGCGCCTGTCACGGGCAAAGGAAAACGGCGCGCGGGCAACTGCGCGCCGTTTTCCTTTGTGCTCGATCCGGCACCCGGCAGGGCCGCGTGCTGTTGAACGCTCACAGCCTTGGCCATGCGCGGGCATCAGTGCCGGGCGCGCATCGGGTGCAACGGACAGGGGCGACCCGCCCGTCAAGGTCGCGGCAAGCGTGCGGCAGGGCCGATCCATGTGCCGCGGCACAGCGGCCGCGTGTGGCCCGTGACCGCCGCCACGGCCAAGGGACAACCGCTTCGCGTCCCATTCTGTCCCGCTGCCAGCCCCCGCCAAAGCCCTATTCCAACAGGGCAAGGTGGCGCGTCCTGACCGGGCGGAGTGCGGATCCGCCGGGATCAAAGGCGAATTGCATGACCTGCGTCCGCAGATTGTTCGCCTCATGCGCCAGCGACGTGACCGCTGCCGTCGATTCCTCCACCAGCGCCGCGTTCATCTGCGTCACCTGTTCCATCGAACGCATCGTGCTGTTGACGTGGCGGACCTTGCCGCTTTGCTCTTGCGATACGACCGTGATCTGATCCACCTGTTCGCGGATGTCCTCAATCGCGGCAAGGATCGTCCCGATGGCCTGCGACGCATCAAGGATCGACTGCACACCGCGGTCGATATCTTCCGAAGTTTCGGACATATGACCGTTGATCTCGCGCGCGGCCTCCAAGGAACGGCTGGCCAGTAGCCGCACCTCTTGCGCCACGACGGCAAAGCCGCGACCGGCCTCTCCGGCCCGCGCCGCCTCGATCCCGGCGTTCAGGGCAAGAAGATTGGTCTGGATCGAAATCTGGTCGATGACGCTTAGAATCCGCGAAATCTGATCCGATGCGGACCTGATCTTTTCGATCGCGCCCGTCGCCTGTGCAAAGGTTTCTGCGGATGCCTTGACGGTATTGCTGGCTGAAACGGCGATCTTCTGCACCCGCTCGATCAGGCTGGTCGAACGCGCGATCTCATCCGTGACCATCCCAAGCGAACTGACGGAATCGACAAGCGAGGCCGCCTGCTCTTCGGTGCGCTTGGCAAGGTCGCGCGCACCTGACGCAATCTCGCCCGTGGAACTGTCGATTGCGTTGATCCCCTGACTCAGCGCCCTGAGCGCATCCGCCAACTGTCCGAGTGCCGCGTTGAAATCCTTGCGCAGGGGTTCGAACTCTGGCGAGAAGGGCTCGTCGATCTTGAAGGACAAATCCCCCTTGGACAGCCGCTTCAACCCGGCGGCAAATCCGGCCGTCGCGATCTGCAAGTTGCGCGAGGCTTCTTGTTCCGCCTGCTCCCTTGCCGTCTGCGCCTCTGCCTCTAGGGCCTTTGCGTGAATGGCGTTCAGACGGAACACCTCTACCGCTTGCGCCATCATGCCAATCTCGTCGCGCCGGTCGCGCAGGCCCACATCCGCATCGATGTCCCCATCCGCAAGTCCGCGCATCCGTTGGGAAAGGTGCCGGATGGGCAGCGACAGCCCCAGTCCCAACAGGACCGAAAAGGCAAGCGTCGCCACCATCGCCAGAAGGCCGACCATGACCACGAAGTTCACCTGACTCTGCCTTGTCTCGGCCGCGAGCGCGCCCTCGGCTGCGGCCCTGTTCGCCAGTTCGGTCTTGATCCGGTCGAAGCGGGCGATGATCTTTTCAAAGATCTTCTGCTGATCCTGAATGGCCGAGATCGCATAGAAGGGGTCGATCATCAGCTTCTTGTGGACATCTTCGGTCGCCGCCCGGTACAGCCCGAAATCCATGATGATGGCGTCCACGCGGGCGCGTTCGTCCTCGGCAGAGGTTGCGCGCAAGGCCCGCAGGCTTTCCCCGGCCCGGTTGAGTTCGCCGATGGCCTCGTCGAAACGATCCTGCACGGTCGCGTCATCGGCCCCGGCTTGCTTCCACGTGATCATCAGAAGGACCGCCGCCTGCGTCTTGCCGATGAGTATCGCGGTATCGGCCGCCTGCGTGGATGCCGCATGGGCCTCTGCCAGCCGCGAATGGTTCTTAGCCTCTAGCCCGAAATGGGAATAGAGCGACCAGAAGAGGCAGACGAAGGCGATTGCCGATATCAGTGGAGAGATCAATGCCTTGATCAGGATCGGCATGTTCTTGGGGGTCAGGCGTGCATGGACCATGGGCGCAACACTCCGGCTTGTCGGAAGGGGCCGGCCACGACGGGCGACGTGGCCGGGACTGTCACGTCACTCTGCGTAGCTGGACACCGCGATGGCATAGTCACCCTCGCGGATGACATAGATGCGCCCGTTCTGGATCTTCCCGGTCGCCGGGTTGGGGAATTTGAACTCCAGCCAGCCGGTATCGGGGATGGCCAGCAGCTCTTTCACGAATTCCTTGCCGTCGGCATCCTTCAGGTCGCGATTGTCCACGCCGGTGTATTGCGGTTGCGTGGAGTGGATTTCCAGCACGCCGGTCACGCCGTTCTGCACCGCGATCTCGAAATCCGGGCTCTGCCACGTTCCGGCCTTGTCCTCGAAAGCCTGTTTCGATTTTTCGATGCCGTTGGCGCGAAAGAAGGCCCGCACCTCCTCTGCCTTGCGGACCTGTTCCTCCTTGCTCAACTGGCCTGCCTGCGCCAATCCGCCCGCGCAAAGGGCCAGCGCGACCGCCAGAACACGAAGCGTAGATTGCAGCACCATGGACGTCTCCTTTCCAGCCTTGGGATATGTCTTCCCCTGCTGCATAGCGCCCCCGCGTGAACAAACGCTTAAGCGCGGCAGGGGGGGCCGACATCCGATTGCGGGCGGAAACACCGGACGGCCCCGTTCCGGTCGGTGGGGCCGAAATGGCAACGCCCGGCAGGTTTCCCCGCCGGGCGCATCCGTGTTTCAGGCCTGAAGCTTACAGCCCCAGCGACGCCTTGTAGAGTGCCACTTGGCTGTCGCGGCCGATCTGGTCGGTGATCTTCTCCCAAGCCGCAGCGATGGCGTCTGCTGTCTCTTGCGCGCTGGCATACTGGCCGGCAAAGCCTTTGGACAGTTCGTCTTCGGCCACCGAATAGTACTGGAAGATGCCCGGGATGCGCGGTTCGATGGCCGCGTTCGGGTGGTTGTAGCTGTCCGCGTTGGACCCGAGGTAATCCTCGATGAAGGCGCGGTCGTACCCTGCCGCTTCCCACTCGGCATAGTCGAAGTGAGAGTTGCGGTAGGGCTGGAAGCCCGACGGATAGGCCGCCGTCCAAAGCGACAGGTCCTTGCCGCCCAGATGGGCCGCCGCAGACCATGCTGCCTTGCGCTTCTTCTCGTCGCCCGACACGCGGCTGGTGACGTAGATGCCCCAACCGATATAGGCCATCAGCGGCGCCTCGTTCGCGGTCTCTTCCCACGCCCCAGCGGCCGAGTTGTAGCGGCGCTCAGAGCCCGGGTTGATCCCAAAGCCCACCACATCGCCCACGACAGAGGTGTCCGAGGTGCGGGCCGAGGACCCGATGTCACCCCACCACATCAGCATCGAGCCGGTCCCCGCAAGGAACTGCGAGAAGCCGGTGGTGCCGGGGTCGGCGTTGATCTGGTCGGCCGGATAGGCACCGGGCGTCGCGATCAGGTCCATCACGTCCTGGATGGCCTGCACCCAGCCCGGATTGTTGACACGCGGCTTCATGGTGTCGGGGTCGAACAGCCATGCCGGATCATCCGGGTGCTTCACATAGGCCGCGGCGCGGTTGGCGATGAAGTACATGCCGAAACCGCCCCAGCCCTTCAGCGGGTCGAGGTAGCCATGCGCGGGCTGCCCGGTCAGCGGGTCGGTCTGGCCGACCAGCGCCTTGGTCACCGCATTCACCTGCTGCCAGGTCTTCGGCACTTCGGCCCCGCCGATTGCGCCTTCGCCGAAATAGTCGGTCCGGTACGAGAAGGTGTGGCAGTCGCCGTCGATGGTGACGCGATACTGCTTGCCATCCCACGTCCCGACCGGGGGCTTCAGGTAGCCCACGAGGTCATCCGCATCGATCTGCGCGGCCACCCAATCGGGCATCGGGTCAAGCAGGCCCTTGCCCGCCGTGTCGCCTTCGAAGGGGGCGCCCATTTCCAGAATGTCGAAGTCCACGGTGCCCGTGGCGATCGACTGCTGCAGGCGCGCGTTGTAATCGGCCTGAGCAAGGTCGATCCAGTTGATCTTGGCCCCGGTATAGGCCTCCCACGGCTTGAGGAAGCCGCGGAACAGGAAGTTGTGCAGGTTCTGGTTGTTCAGACCCATGAAGGTCAGTTCCACACCCGCGAATTCGCCCTCGGCCACATTGGCCTTGGTCGCTTCAAGGCACATCTCGCCGACCTTCTGCCAGTCGGCATCCGTGGGCGAACCCGCGCCCACGCCCGGAATCTTCAGGATTTCGGCCCGCAGCGCGCCGCCATGGCTTGCCGCCATCGCGGGACGGAAGCCGCCCATCGCGCCCGAGAGCGCCGTCACCGCGCCAAGCGCCGTCGCGCCCTGCAGCAGTTGGCGGCGGCTCATGCGCGCCTTGATCACTTCGTAAGCTCCAACCTTCACGTCTTTATCCTCCCAAGGATGCGGTCTTCGCCCGCAGGCCACCGACCGTTTTGTTTTTCGTGATGTCCGTCTTGCGTCTGGAATGATGCCGGGGCCGCCCACGCGGCGCCCCACCCATGCACGCAAAGGGGCCTCCCAACCCCCGAATGGCAGCATTCCTTGACGGCAAGCTTGGCGCGGGGCAGGGCACCTGTCAAGCTTCTAACATGTTAGTATGATTAGTCTGTGGACAGGTCCGATCCCACCCGCTACCTATCTTGCAAAACCTTGGGGAGGGGTGCATGGCCGAGGTCACGATCCGCGCGCTGAAAAAGTCCTATGGCGGGCTTCAGGTCGTCCATGGCCTCGACCTCGACATTCAGGATGGCGAATTCGTCGTGCTGGTCGGCCCCTCGGGCTGCGGCAAGTCCACGCTTCTGCGGATGATCGCGGGGTTGGAGGAGGTCTCTTCGGGCGATATCCGCATTGGCGAGCGTCGGGTGAACAACCTTCCCCCCTCGGAACGCGACATTGCGATGGTGTTCCAGAACTACGCGCTCTACCCGCACAAGACGGTGGCGGCGAATATGGGCTTTGCGCTGAAAATGCGCGGGATGGACAAGGCCGAGATTGACGCCAAGGTCAAACGCGCCGCCGAAGTCCTTGGCCTGACACCCTATCTTGACCGCTATCCCCGCGCGCTTTCGGGCGGGCAGCGCCAGCGCGTCGCCATGGGCCGCGCCATCGTGCGCGACCCGCAGGTCTTCCTCTTCGACGAACCGCTCTCCAACCTTGACGCGAAACTTCGCGTCCAGATGCGGACCGAAATCCGCGAACTGCACCAGCGGCTCAAGACCACCACCGTCTATGTCACCCATGACCAGATCGAAGCCATGACCATGGCCGACAAGATCGTCGTCATGCAGGGCGGGCGCATCGAACAGGTCGGCGCGCCTTTGGAACTCTATGACCGCCCCGCCAACACCTTTGTCGCGTCCTTCATCGGATCGCCCTCGATGAACATGATCGAAGGCACGGTCCGGGACGGCGCGGTGCAGGCGGGCGGGGCCTCTCTGCCGCTGCCCCCCGGCATGAAGGTCGCCGAGGGGCGCGAGGTGGTCTACGGGATTCGTCCCGAAAACCTTGGCTCTGCCGCAACCGGGATACAGGGCACCGTCGCCGTGGTCGAACCCACCGGATCGGAAACCCATGTCGTCGTCCGGATCGAGGGCCGCGAACTCGTCGCCGTCTTCCGCGACCGCGTCAGCCACCGCCCCGGCGACTCGATCACGCTTGCCCCCACCGATGCGGCGGGCGTCCACCTCTTCGACAAATCCAGCGGCGCGCGGTTCTGACCCGCGCTTGACCCTGTCCGCCCCGCGCGGCAGGCTTCGCGAATATCGCGGCCACAGACCGCAAGGGAGGATCACATGCTCAAAGGGATCGACAACCGGCTGAATGCCGATGTGCTGCGCGTGCTGCGCGCGATGGGGCACGGCGATGTGCTGATCGTCGCGGACACCAACTTCCCCTCTGACTCGGTGGCGCGGGCCACGGTGACGGGCGACCTGCTGCGTATGGAAAACCTTACCTGCGCCGAGGCTGTGAACGCGATCCTCTCTGTCCTGCCGCTCGACACCTTTGTCGATGATTTCGCGGGCCGGATGGAGGTGGTGGGCAACCCCGCCGAAATCCCCCCCGTCCAAGCCGAAGTGCAGGCCGAGATTGACCGCGCCGAGGGCCGCCCCCGCCCCATGATCGGCATCGAACGCTTTGCCTTCTACGACATGGCGCGGAAATCCTATGCCGTCATCCAGACGGGCGAGCGTCGCTTCTATGGCTGCTTCATGTTCCGCAAGGGCGTGATCCCGCCGGAGGCTTGAGAATGTCCGACATCGTCATCCTTGGCATCTTCGTTGCCGACACCGCCTATCGCGCCGACCGCCAGCCCAAGATGGGCGAAACGATCCTTGGCACGTCCTTCGCGCTCGGGCCGGGGGGGAAGGGGTCCAACCAGTCCGTCGCCGCCGCCATGGCGGGGGGAAAGACCAGCATCATCACACGTCTGGGCAAAGACGCCTTTGCCGATATCGCGCGGGCGACATGGGCCAAGGCAGGCGTACAGCCCGCGATCACCGAAGATGCCGAAAGCTACACGGGCGCGGCCTATATCTTCCTTGAAAACGCCACCGGCAACAACGCGATCATCGTCGCCGCCGGGGCCGCAGGCCGCATCTCGGTCGAGGATGTAGAGGCAAGCCGCCCCCTGATCGAAGGCGCCAAGGTCTTCATCACCCAGCTTGAACAGCCCATCCCCGCCGCCAAACGCGCGCTCGAGATTGCGCGCGCCGCAGGGGTCCGCACCATCCTCAACCCCGCCCCCGCCGCCCCCTTGGGGGATGACATCCTCGCGCTGTGCGATTTCGTGACGCCGAACGAATCCGAAACCGAAAGCCTGACAGGACTGCCCGTCACCACCATAGCCGAGGCTGAAAAGGCCGCCGACGCATTGCTCGCGCGCGGGGTAGGGGCCTGCATCATCACGCTGGGCGAACGCGGCGCGCTGTACCGCGACAGGGAACGGTCGGTCCATGTGCCCGTCATCACTGCGGGCAAGGTGCTGGATACGACGGGGGCAGGGGATGCCTTCAACGGCGGCTTTGCCGTGGCGCTGACCGAAGGCCGCGACGTGGTGGATGCCGTCCGCTTCGGCTGCGCGACGGCAGGCATTTCCGTCACCCGCGCAGGCACCGCCCCGGCCATGCCGTCACGGGCCGAGATCGACGCGCTGCTCGCGGCGCAGAGGTAACGAAAACCCGCCCCGGGCTTGACCCGGGGCCTCCACCCATTCCGCTGCGCAATGCAGGATACATGCCCCGGTCAAGGTCTGCCAAATGCGCGGCCATCGCCGCGCATGCCGCGACCATCCGCCCGTGCGCCCGGCGTCCGGGACAAGGTGCACCCCCTTGCGGCTTTGTTGCTTCAGCCGCAATCGGACCGGCGAAACTGTCCACTGGACAGTTCCGCGTCAGTCCTTTCCCCACCCCAATCTGGCCTTATCCCCCAGACCATCTGGACTTATGCCCCTTCCGACTCACCCCCTCGACACATGGTTAACGCGCCCTTCTACCCCCGTGCGTATGCACAGTTTGCGGCACAGAATGCGGCACAGAAACCGGACAGCCCATTTCCCCCGAAGTCCCCAATAAACCCAGCGCCCGCAAGCACTTGCACCCCCCCGTTGACAGTGCCCCACCGCCGCACCACTCTCGCCCCCCATGACTGACCCCCAACTCATCATCTTCGACTGCGACGGTGTCCTCATCGATTCCGAAGTCATCTCTGCCCGGCAGCTGATCGCGGAACTCAAAGGCTACGGGGTCGAAATGGACATGGCCTTCGTCAGCCGCCATTTCCTTGGCCGCTCCTACCCCGTGGTGCTGAAAGAGGTGCGTGAACGCTGGGGTGTGCAACTTCCCGACCGGTTCGAAGCCGATTACCGCGCCCGCCTCCTCGCCGCTTTTGAACGCGATCTGAAACGCATGCCCGAGGTCGTCGAAACCATCCGTGACCTGCGGCTTCCCTACTGCCTCGCCACGTCATCCAGCCCGGAACGGATGCGGAAATCCCTTGAAATCACGGGGCTTTCTACCCTGTTCGAGGATCGGGCCTTCACCGCCTCTGAAGTCAGCCGCGGCAAGCCCGCGCCCGACCTCTTCCTGCACGCCGCCGCCCGCATGGGGGCCAACCCCGCCGCCTGCATCGTGCTGGAAGACAGCCTGAACGGCGTCCGCGCGGGCCTTGCTGCGGGCATGCGGGTCTGGCGCTTCACCGGGGGCAGCCATCTGAAAGGACTTGACCTCACCCCGCCCGAGGATGCCATTCCTGAGGCGAGTTACGACGGTTTCCCCGCGCTGCGCACCGCACAGCCGGGGATCTTCGCGCAAGAAGTGATCCGATGAACCTGCACGATCCCGAACCCAGCCAAAGCGATGATGCCGCCCGTGCGGGCTGGCTTTACTATGTCGGTGGCATGACGCAGGACCAGATCGCCCGCGAACTGGGCGTCAGCCGTCAGCGCGCGCAGCGCCTCGTCAGCCGCGCCATGGCCGAAGGCCTGATTCATGTCCGCATCGAACACCCGATTGCGGCCTGTCTTGAACTGGAACAAGCCCTTACAGACCGTTTCGGCCTAATCCGCGCCCGCGTTTCGCCGGGGCTTGGCCCCGGGGCGGATGCCGTGCGCGCCATCGCCCCCGCCGCCGCGCAGGAACTGGAACGCTTCCTCGCCATGCCCGACCCGCTGGTGATCGCACTGGGCACGGGCCGCGCGCTGCGGGGCATGGTGGATGCGATGACGACGATGGATGCGCCGCAGCACAGCCTCGTTTCTATGATCGGCAATATCGCCCCCGACGGCTCTGCCTCGTTCTTTGACGTCATCATGCGGATCGCAGACAAGGTCCGTGCGCCGCACTATCCGATGCCCATGCCGGTGATTTCATCGACATTGCAAGAGTTTGCGGCCTTCACCGCGCTTGGCCCCATCGCCCGCGTGCGCGAACTTGCCGCCCGCGCCGATGTGATCTTCGTGGGTGTGGGCCAGATGGGCGATGACGCACCGCTGCTGGCCGACGGCTTCATCACCCGCGCCGAATTGTCCGGCCTGCAACGACGCGGCGCGGTAGGAGAGGTGGCGGGTTGGGTCTTCGACGACTCGGGCGCCTATCTTGAAACGCCCGGCAGCACCCGCAACGGCGGCGTGCAGATCGTCCCGCGCCTTGCGCGCCCCGCCATCGGGGTGGCGGCGGGCCCGTCCAAGGTGCCGGCCATCCGCGCCGCGCTCAAGGCGGGCGTCCTGAACGGCATCGTCACCGACGAATCATCGGCCCGCGCGATTCTTTCCGGCGCCTGATGCTGCGGCGCGGCATCGCCGGAACGGCCCGTTAACCCCGCCGAAAGCTGGCCCTGCAATCCTTTTCGTTATGGAACCGCCCGTTTTCCGGGCGCGTTTTCTGGTTGCTTGCTGCAATCGTGTTCAACAACACGCTTGACGCCTGCACCCGAAATGTGGGTAATTGCTCATTAAGCGATTAAATGCTCAGTCGCTTCAATGGGAGGATACCTATGAAAATCTCGCATCGCGCGCTCTTGGGCGCGACGGTTTCGCTCACCCTGGCGGGTGCCGCGCTGGCCGAAACCACCATCACCGTCGCCACCGTGAACAACGGCGATATGGTCCGCATGCAGGGCCTGATGGACGACTTCTATGCCAAGCATCCCGACATCAAGGTCGAATGGGTGACGCTGGAAGAAAACGTTCTGCGTCAGAATGTTACGACCGATATCGCCACCGGCGGCGGTCAGTATGACGTCATCACCATCGGCACCTACGAAGTTCCGATCTGGGGCAAGCAGGGCTGGCTGACCTCGCTCAACGATCTGCCCGCCGACTATGACGTGGATGACCTGCTGCCCGCCATCCGGGGCGGTCTGACCGTCGACGGCAACCTCTTCGCCTCGCCCTTCTATGGCGAGTCCTCGATGGTCATGTACCGCAAGGACCTGATGGAAGCCGCCGGCCTGACGATGCCCGACGCGCCCACCTGGGCGGATATCGAGAAGGCCGCCGCCGCGATGACCAACCGCGACGCGGAAATCAACGGCGTCTGCCTGCGCGGCAAGGCCGGCTGGGGTGAAAACATGGCCTTCCTGACCGCCATGTCCAACTCCTTCGGGGCGCGCTGGTTCGATGAAAACTGGAACCCCCAGTTCGACCAGCCGGAGTGGAAGGCGACGCTCGACTTCTACCTGAACCTGATGAACCAGTACGGCCCGCCCGGCGCGTCGAACAACGGCTTTAACGAAAACCTGACGCTGTTCCAGCAGGGCAAGTGTGGCATGTGGATCGACGCCACCGTCGCGGCCTCTTTCGTGACCGGCAAAGACTCCACCGTGGCCGACAAGGTCGGTTTCGCTCTGGCGCCGGACAACGGTCTGGGCAAGCGCGGCAACTGGCTCTGGGCTTGGTCGCTGGCCATCCCGTCCTCGTCCGACGCGCAGGATGCGGCCAAGACCTTCATCAACTGGGCGACCAACAAGGACTATCTGGCCCTTGTCGCGTCCAAGGAAGGCTGGGCGAACGTGCCTCCGGGCACCCGGACGTCGCTTTACTCGAACCCCGAGTATGCGAACATCCCCTTCGCCAAGATGACGATCGACAGCATCAACGCGGCTGACCCGAACGCTCCGACGGTCAAGCCGGTGCCCTATGTCGGCGTGCAGTTCGTGGCCATCCCGGAATTCCAGGGTCTGGGCACGTCGGTCGGCGAAATCTTCTCGGCTGCGCTGGCAGGCCAGAAGACCTCGGACGAAGCTCTGGCCGAGGCACAGGCTGCCGTGGCCGAAGAGATGAAGGCCGCAGGCTACATCCAGTGATCCTCCCGGATCGGGGGCGGCCTTCGGGCCGTCCCCGGTTTTTTTAGTCAAGACGCGATGTTACGCTGTGCTGGTTCGGGCCTTTTGCCCATCCTGCCGCCGGCCCCACAGGCCGACCAAGACCCCCGGAGACGCCCATGTCCACCCAATCCACCCGTCTCGCCGCGCGCCTGATGGTGGCCCCTTCGGTCTTCGTCCTGTTCATCTGGATGATCGTACCCTTGGCCATGACGCTGTATTTCTCCTTCCGCTTCTATCGCCTGCTGACGCCCGAACGGTCCGGCTGGGTCGGGTTCAACCACTATCTGTGGTTTCTGAACGCGCCGGAATTCTGGCTGGCGATGTTCAATACGCTGGCGCTGGTGGGGGGGGTGCTGCTGATCACGGTCGTCCTTGGCGTGCTGATCGCGCTGCTGATCGACCAGCCGGTCAAGGGGCAGGCCATGCTGCGCATCCTTGTCATCGCGCCCTTTTTCGTGATGCCGCCCGTCGCGGCCTCGATCTGGGAAAACCTGTTCATGCATCCGCAGAACGGCCTGTTTTCCGCCATCGCCCGTGGTTTCGGCGCGCAACCTATTCTGTTCCTTGAAGATTATCCCCTGATGTCGGTCATCGGCATCGTGTCTTGGGAATGGCTGCCCTTCGCCACGCTGATCTTCCTGACCGCGCTGCAATCGCTGTCCTCCGAACAGCTAGAGGCGGCCGAGATGGACGGGGCCTCGGCCTTCAACCGCTTCAAGTTCATCATCCTGCCGCATCTGACCCGGGCCATCACGGTGGTCATCCTGATCCAGACGATCTTCCTGCTGGGCATCTTCGGTGAGATTTTCACCACCACCCAAGGCGGGCCCGGATCGGCCTCGACCACGCTGCCCTATATGATCTTCAAACAGGCCATCGTGGCCAAGGACATCGGCCGCGCCGCCGCCGGGGGGATCATCGCCGTGATCCTAGCCAATATCGTTGCCTACTTCCTGATGCGTGGCATCGGGCGGCATCTGGACAACTGAGGGGACACCGACCATGGCCCGTGCCGCATCGCCCCGCCGCCGTTTCCTGACCACCCTCGCCGCTTGGGGCGTGGCGCTGGTGATCTTTTTCCCGGTCCTGTGGATGATCCTGACCAGTTTCAAGACCGAAGCCTCTGCCGTTGCCATGCCGCCGGAATTCCTGTCCGCCGACTGGACGACCGAAAACTATGCCGAGGTCTGGCAGCGGTCGGACTATCCGCGCTTTTTCTGGAATTCCGTCGTGATTTCCGTGGGGTCCACGCTGCTTGGCCTTGCCATCGCGATCCCCGCTGCATGGTCCATGGCCTTTGTCCCCGGCAAGCGGACCAAGGACCTGCTGATGTGGATGTTGTCCACCAAGATGATGCCCGCCGTCGCCGTGCTGATCCCGCTTTATCTGGTGTTTCAGCGGATCGGGCTGTTCGATACCAAGATCGGCCTGATCCTCGCGCTCATGCTGATGAACCTGCCGATCATCATCTGGATGCTTTACACCTATTTCAAGGAAATCCCCGGCGAGATCCTTGAAGCCGCGCGGATGGACGGGGCCAGCCTCTGGAACGAGATCGTCTATGTCCTGACGCCCATGGCGCTGCCCGGCATCGCGTCGACCATGCTGCTGAACATCATCCTCGCCTGGAACGAGGCGTTCTGGACCATCACGCTGACCACGACCAAGGCCGCGCCCCTGTCGGCCTTTATCGCCAGCTTCTCGGCCCCGCAGGGCCTGTTCTACGCGAAACTCTCGGCCGCCAGCGCCATGGCGATCCTGCCGATCCTGATCCTTGGCTGGTTCAGCCAGAAGCAACTCGTCCGCGGCCTGACCTTCGGCGCGGTGAAGTGAGGAAGACTATGGGTAAGATCCAGCTCACACAGGTCCGCAAATCCTTTGGCGACGTGGATGTCATCCCCGGCATCGACCTGTCGATCGAGGATGGCGAATTCGTCGTTTTCGTCGGGCCGTCCGGTTGCGGGAAATCCACGCTCCTGCGCCTGATTGCAGGGCTAGAGGATACGACATCCGGCACCATCGCCATCGACGGCAAGGACGCGACCAACCTGCCGCCCGCCAAGCGGGGGCTTGCCATGGTGTTCCAGTCCTACGCCCTTTATCCCCATATGAGCGTTCGGAAAAACATCGCCTTCCCGCTGAAGATGGCAGGGATGCCGGACTCCGAACAGGCCGCGCGGGTGGAACGGGCGGCAAAGGTGCTGAACCTGACCTCTTACCTTGATCGTCGTCCCGGCCAGTTGTCGGGCGGGCAGCGCCAGCGGGTTGCCATCGGGCGGGCCATCGTGCGCGAACCCTCGGCCTTCCTTTTCGACGAGCCTCTCTCGAACCTCGACGCCGCGCTGCGCGTGGGGATGCGGCAAGAGATCACCGAGCTTCACCAATCCCTCAAGACCACGATGATCTATGTGACCCATGATCAGGTCGAAGCCATGACGATGGCCGACAAGATCGTCGTGCTGAACGCGGGCCGGGTAGAGCAGGTGGGATCGCCGCTTGAACTTTATCACCGCCCGCAGAACCTGTTTGTCGCGGGTTTCATCGGCAGCCCGAAGATGAACGTCCTCGACGGGGCCGAGGCCGCGAAGCACGGTGCCGCCACCATCGGCGTGCGCCCCGAACACCTAGATATCGGGGCGGGGGGGCCGTGGCAGGGCACGGTGGGCCTGACGGAACATCTGGGGTCGGACACGTTCCTGAAGGTCACGCTGGACAGCGGAGAGGTGGTGACCGTCCGCGCCAATGGCGACGTGGCGCTGCACCATGGCGACCGCGTGTCGCTGGCCCCGCAAGCGGGCAAGATCCATCGCTTCGGCGCTGACGGAAAGGCTTTGGCATGAGACTGCAGGGAAAGACCGCGCTGATCACAGGGGCCGCGCGGGGCATCGGGTTGGAATTCGCCCGCGCCTACATCGCCGAAGGGGCGCGTGTCGCGCTGGCCGATATCAATGCCGAAGCCGTTGAAAAGGCGGCGCAATCGCTGGGTCCGCAGGCCGTTGCCGTGCAGATGGACGTGACGCGGCAGGACAGCATCGATGCGGGTTTTGCCGATGCGGTGGGGCGGCTTGGCCATCTGGACATCCTGATCAACAATGCGGCGCTTTTCTCTGCCGCGCCCATCGTCGAAATCGCCCGCGCCGATTATGACCGTCTGTTTGCGGTCAATGTCGCGGGCACCATGTTCTGCACACAGGCTGCCGCGCGCCACATGATCGCGCGGGGGCAGGGCGGCACGATCATCAACATGGCCAGTCAGGCGGGCCGTCGTGGCGAGGGTCTGGTGGGCGTCTATTGCGCCACCAAGGCCGCCGTCATCAGCTTTACCCAATCGGCGGGGCTGAACCTCATTGCCCATGGCATCAACGTCAACGCCATCGCGCCCGGTGTTGTGGATGGCGAACATTGGGACGGGGTGGATGCCTTCTTCGCCAAATATGAAAACAAGCCCTTGGGACAGAAGAAGCGCGAGGTCGGCGCGGCGGTCCCCTTCGGCCGCATGGGCACGGCGGCGGACCTGACCGGGATGGCGATCTTCCTTGCCACGCCCGAGGCGCGGTACATCGTCGCCCAGTGCTTTGGCGTCGATGGCGGGAACTGGATGGCCTGACATGCGGCTTCTGGGCAAGACGGCACTGATCACCGGGGGGGCGCGCGGCATCGGCGCGGCCTTCGCGCGTGCCTTCCTGCGGGAAGGCGCGGTGGTGACGGTGGCCGATCTTGGCGCAGGCGTGCATGACGCGGCGCGGGCCATGGGGGCGCGCGGCCTTGTGATGGATGTCACGCGGCAGGACAGCATCGACGCAGGTGTGGCGCAGGCCATCGCGGGCATGGGTCACATCGACATCCTCGTGAACAATGCAGGCGTCTATGACCTTGCCCCGATTACTGAAATCACGCGGGACAGTTACGATCGCCTCTTTGCCGTGAATGTGGCGGGCACGCTGTTTACCATGCAGGCCGTGGCGCGGCACATGATCGACCGGGGGCAGGGCGGCAAGATCATCAACATGGCCAGTCAGGCGGGCCGTCGCGGCGAGCCACTCGGCGCGGTCTATTGCGCGACGAAGGCCGCCGTGATCTCGCTCACCCAATCGGCGGGGCTGAACCTGATCCGCCACGGCATCAACGTGAACGCCATCGCCCCCGGCGTCATCGAAAGCGACATGTGGGATCACGTCGACGCGCTGTTTGCCAAGGCCGAGCGTATCCCGGTCGGAGAGAAGAAGCGCATCGTCGGACAGGGTGTCCCCTTCGGTCGTTTTGGCACGCCGGACGAGGTGGCGGGGATGGCCGTGTTCCTCGCCTCGTCTGAGGCGGAGTACGTCGTGGCGCAGTGCTACGGCGTGGACGGGGGGAACTGGATGGCATGAGTTCCCCGCCATATCAGACACATAGCGACCTTTCTGAAACCGTCTTCCCGGTTTCGCCGCCCCCTGTGGGCCATACGTTCCGAGGCTTCCCATGATCCCCCAATCCCCCGTCGCGCTGCCCGCCTATGATCGCGCCCGCCTGACCCCCGGCATCGTCCATATCGGGCTGGGCAACTTTCACCGCGCGCATATGGCCGTCTATCTGGACGACCTCTTCGCGATGGACGAGGGGATGGACTGGGCCATCATCGGTGCCGGGGTCCGTGCCCCCGATGCCCGGATGCGCGAGGCGTTGAAGGCGCAGGATTGCCTGTCCACCGTGATCGAACTGGACCCCAAGGGAAAGACCGCGCGCCGCGTCGGGGCGATGGTGGATTTCGTCGAGGTGCAGTCCGACAACGCCGCCCTGATCGCCGCTATGACGCGGCCTGAGATCCGTATCGTTTCCCTGACCGTGACTGAAGGGGGCTATTGCGTCGACCCCGCGACCGGCCGCTTCGACCCGACCCATCCCGACATCGCGGCGGATGCCCGCAACCCGGACCGTCCCGCCACCGCCTTTGGCGCAATCCTTGCCGCGCTTCGGGCGCGCCGGGCGGCGGGTATTGCGCCCTTTACGGTGATGTCCTGCGACAATCTTCCCGGCAATGGCCATGTGACCCAAGCCGCCGTTGCCGGTCTGGCCCGGTTGTCCGACCCCGCCCTTGCCGACTGGGTGGAGTCCGAGGTCGCCTTTCCCAACGGGATGGTGGACCGCATCACCCCCGCCACCGGCCCGCGCGAACGCGCCATCGCGGCGGATTTCGGACTGGGCTCGGACCCGGTTCCCGTAACCTGCGAACCGTTTCGCCAATGGGTGTTGGAGGATCATTTCCCCGCCGGTCGCCCCCCGCTGGAAAAGGTCGGCGTGACCTTCACCCCGCATGTCCACGCCTTTGAGGCGATGAAGATCCGCATTCTGAACGGGGGCCATGCAATCATCGCCTATCCCGGTGGGTTGATGGATATCGAATATGTCCACGAAGCGATGGCCGAGCCGTTGATCGCCGCCTTCCTCGACAAGGTGGAGCGCGAGGAGATCATCCCAATCGTTCCACCGGTGCCCAATACCGATCTGAATGGCTATTACGCCCTGATCCGTGAGCGGTTCTCCAATCCGGAAGTGGCGGATACGGAGCGGCGGCTGTGCCTTGACGGATCAAACCGGCAGCCAAAGTTCATTATTCCGTCGATCATGGACAATTTGGCCAAAGGGACTGTGCCGCGGGGGTTGATCCTCGAGTCGGCGCTGTGGTGCCGCTATTGCATGGGCGTGTCGGACGCCGGTCTTGAGATCGCGCCGAACGATCCGAACTGGGACCGCCTGCAGGCTACGGCGCGGGCGGCGGCGGCCGATCCGGTGCAATGGCTGGCGATGGAGGATATCTACGGCGATCTGGCGCGCAATCCGCAGGTGGTGGCCGTCTTTGGCGGGTTCCTGACCGATCTGGGCAGGCGCGGCACACGCGCCGTCCTTGCCGACTTTATCGCCGCTTGATCCCTTGCGCTGCACGACGGGGGGCGGATGTGATCCGGTCCCTTTTCGTTCAAGATCAGACGGTTAACCCCAATCCTTGGCCCCGATCAGGCGTTCCAGCTCTTCGATGAGGGGCTGCGCCTCTTCGTCCTCGAGGTCCACATTCTCGATCTTCACCTGATCGATCGACGGGCGCGCGGGTTCCGCCACGATGGGCGCGCTGCCGCGACCGAAGTGTTCGTCGTAGAAGCGGCGCGACATGATCACAAAGCGCGAGGTGCCATGTTCGGACAGGCTGACAGGGCCGACGGCGGCGGCTTCGTAGACGTCGCTGGCCTTTCGGTTCATCGCGGTCTTCGGGAATTCCTGCATGCTCATCCGGTTCATTCTTGGATTGTCTCCGGCTGCAAAACGATCGACGCTTACGCACCACACTATACGGAAGGATGGGTGGATCGATAAACCAAAGGGATACGCCCCGGATTTATCCCCAGATGCACGCGACTTATCCACAAAAAACGTCACTGCGCCAGTCCTACGAAGCGTTGATTGCCGATGGGGCCAAGCGGGCCTAGGATTCGGGCAACAGCAGTGTGGGGGGCGGCATGGATCACGGTCTGGCGGGGTTGACGGCGCGGGATCTGGCCGCGCGGGTGCGGGCGCGCGAGGTTTCGGCTGTTGAGGTGGCGCGGGCCGTTCTGGCGCGGATGGATGCGGTCAATCCGCGATTGAACGCGGTGGTGCAGCGGCGGGATGACGCGGCCTTGGCCGAGGCTGCGGCGGTGGATGCTGCGCTGGCGGCAGGAGGCGATCTTGGGCCGCTTGCCGGAGTGCCGGTCACGGTCAAGGTCAATGTCGATCAGGCCGGAGAGGCGACGACCAATGGCTTGCGCCGACAGGCCAACCTGATGGCGCAAGAGGACAATCCCGTCGTGTCCAACCTGCGAAAGGCGGGGGCGATCATCGTGGGGCGGACCAACACGCCGGCCTTCTCGCTGCGGTGGTTCACGCGGAACAGCCTGCACGGCCAGACGCTAAACCCTTGGAATCAAAGCCTGACGCCGGGTGGAAGTTCGGGCGGTGCAGGGGCTGCCGTGGCGTCAGGGATGGGCCCAATCGCGCATGGGACGGATATTGCAGGGTCGATCCGCTATCCCGCCTATGCCTGTGGGGTGCATGGGTTGCGCCCGTCGCTGGGGCGGGTTCCGGCCTTCAACGCGACGGTGGGGGATCGGCATGTGGGCGGGCAGTTGATGGCGGTGTCGGGGCCTTTGGCGCGGTCGGTTGGGGATTTGCGGCTGGCGTTGGGGGCGATGGCGGCGCGGGATGCGCGGGATCCGTGGCAGGTGGAGGCGCCTTTGGTGGGGCCGGAGCGGGCGCGGAAAGTGGCGCTGTGTCTGGCACCGGAGGGGTTGGCGGTGCCTGCGCGCCTGCAGGAGGAGTTGCGGAAGGCCGCGCGAAAGTTGCAGGAAAATCAGTGGGTTGTGGAGGAGGTTTCGACGCCGCCATGGCGCGAGGCGGTGGCGGTGCAGGTGCGGTTGTGGATGGCCGACATGCGGCGCGGGTCGGAAGAGGCGGTGCGGCAAGAGGGGGACCCGGACGCGCTGTTCGTCTATGACCAGTTCCGGCGGATCAGCCCTGCGCTGGACTTTGACGGGTTGATGGATGCGCTGCGCGACAGGGCGCGGTTGACGCGGGTGTGGCGGCAGTTTCTGGCGGAATGGCCTTTGGTTCTGTGCCCGGTATCCGGGGATTTTCCGTTTGAAAACAACGCGGATGTGCAAAGCGCGGCAGATTTCGACCGGGTCTTTGAGGCGCAGATGCCGCAGATTGCACCGCCCCTGATGGGGTTGCCGGGGCTGGCTTTGGCGACGGGTTTTGAGGGGGGCAGACCGGTCGGGGTGCAGCTTTTGGCGGATCAATTGCGCGAGGACCTGCTGCTGGCGGCGGGCGAGGTGATCGCGCCGGGGGCGGTGGGGATTTGCCCTATGTGACCTGTCCGCATTCCGTGCCGGAAACTGTACTGCAAACTGTCAGCACGCAGCGGGCTGTGGTTTGGGGTTTCGGTAGGGATTGGGGTCAGTGTCCGCCGGGCCGGACTTTCGGTTTCGGGGCGGGTTGGGGGCGCTGCATAGGGAAGCGGTGTGTCCGCATTCCGTGCCGCGAAGTGTACCGCAAACTGTCAGCACGCCGCGGGCTGTGGGTTTGGGATTTGGAAAGGGTTGTCATCGCCCCTTTCCGTGAGCGGTGAACGTCGTGGTCTGGAGGATTGGTTTGTCGTCCGCATAGAATTTGGGCGATGCGGCGCGGAAATGTGCGGCCGTGGGCGTGGGGGAGTGGCCTTCGCCGACCGGCGCCCGAGGGCCGTTGAACTGCCCTGCGGCGCGGGACTTGGATGGCGGTGAGGTGTTTCCCGGGCCAAGGCGCATGACGGATCAGACCGCTCTTCCCGTTCCCCAGATGCAGCGCAGCCGTGGCGAGGCGGCGGTGCGCTTGCGGCTGGACGGGGGCCGCGTGCGGCTGGTCGATCTGCGACAGCAGGGATCGGCCAAGGCGATCTTGCCGCGCGTGGGGGCGGTGCCGGAGGTGGTGTTTCTGAATACGTCGGGCGGGCTGACGGGCGGGGATCGGCTGTCCTATGCGGTGAGCCTTGGCGACGGGGTGACGGCGACCGCCACGACCCAGACGGCAGAGCGGGCCTATCGGTCCACCACCGGGGCCGCGCGGGTGGATGTGGCGCTAGAGGTGGGGGCGGGTGGCTGGATCGACTGGCTGCCGCAAGAGACGATCCTGTTCGATGCCGCGAATCTGGATCGGCGGACGCGGATTGATCTGGGCGCAGGTGCGGGATGCATCGCGCTGGAGGCGGTGGTTCTGGGCCGCCATGCGATGGGCGAGGTGGTGGAGCGGCTGACCTTTCGTGATCGGCGGGAAATCCGGAGCGACGGGCGGTTGGTGCATCTGGAGCCTTTGGTCATGGAGACGGCGGCTTTGGCGGCGGGGCAGGCGGTGCTGGGCGGGGCGCGGTGTTTCGCGTCGCTTGTCATGGTTGCGGATGGCGCGGCGGATGCGCTGGTTCCATTGCGGCGCGCGTTGGATGAGCCCGGCGTCACGGCGGCGGCGTCGGCTTATGATGGGCGGCTGGTCTGTCGCGTGCTGGCGGCGGAGGGCTGGCCCTTGCGGCGGCAATTGGCGCGGGCGCTTTCGGTCTTGCGGCGCGGGGCGGTTTTGCCGCGCGTCTGGCAGTTTGTGGAGAATGGGCGATGAACCTGACCCCGAGGGAGAAGGACAAGCTGCTGGTCAGCCTTGCTGCCATGGTGGCGCGGGGGCGGCTGGCGCGGGGGGTGAAGCTCAATCACCCCGAAGCGGTGGCGTTGATCACCGATTACGTGGTCGAGGGGGCGCGCGATGGCCGCTCTGTCGCCGATCTGATGGAGGCGGGGGCGCATGTCGTGACCCGCGAGCAGTGTATGGAGGGGATCGCCGAGATGATCCATTCCGTGCAGGTCGAGGCAACCTTTCCCGACGGCACGAAGCTTGTGACCGTCCATCATCCCATCCGCTGAGAGGTGATATCCATGGCGCGCATGCTGTTTCCCGTGCTGGTCCTGATGGCCATGCCGGCCTTTGCCCATGACGGGTTCCACCCGCATCCGCATGGGATCGAGTTGGGCTGGATCGTCGCGGCGCTGGTGGGGCTGGCGGGCGGGTTTGCCCTGTCGTGGTCCCGGGGGCGGAAATGATCCCGGGCGAGGTGTTTCCGGCGGCGGGTGATCTGGTCCTGAACGAAGGGGCGGAGGTGGTGGTGCTGATGGTCGCCAATACGGGGGATCGTCCCGTGCAGGTGGGCAGCCATTACCATTTCGCGGAAACGAATGCAGGGCTGTCCTTTGACCGCGATGCGGCGCGGGGACGGCGGCTGGACATTCCGGCGGGGACGGCGGTGCGCTTTGAGCCGGGGCAGAGCCGCGAGGTGCGGCTGGTGCCGTTGTCGGGCGGGCGGGTGGTCTTTGGGTTCAATGGCAAGGTTATGGGACCGCTTTAGAGGAGGGATATGATGGCTGCGGATATGATCCGGTTGCAGACGGCGCTGGCCTTCGCCGCTTTGGACGTGCAGCGGCGCATGGTCAGCGGCTGGTGGCAGATGGCGCTGTGGTGCCTGCCGCCGACGGTGTGGGGCACGGGCCCCGCAGCCGAGCCCGGTCGACCCAAGCGCAGACCGTGACCGCAACGCTTTCTGCCCCGACCTGTACAGACAGGCCCCCCCTTCGAAAGGTTCTGCCATGCCCCATGTGATATCCCGCGCCGCCTATGCCGACATGTACGGTCCCACCGTGGGGGATCGGGTCCGGTTGGGGGATACCGACCTGATCATCGAGGTGGAGCGTGACCTCATCGCGGAACGGACTGCGGGCGGGGCCAATGCTTTGCGCTATGGGGATGAGGTGAAGTTTGGCGGCGGCAAGGTGATCAGCGACGGGATGGGGCAAAGCCAGATCACGCGGGCGGCGGGTGCGATGGATACGGTGATCACCAATGCGGTGATCGTGGATTGGACGGGTATCTATAAGGCGGATGTCGGCTTGCGCGATGGGCGGATCGCCAAGATCGGCAAGGCGGGGAACCCCGACACCCAACCGGGGGTGGATGTGATCATCGGGCCGGGGACAGAGATCATCGCGGGCGAGGGGCGTATCCTGACCGCCGGGGGGATGGATGCCCATATCCATTTCATCGCGCCGCAGCAGATCGACGATGCCTTGCATTCCGGCATCACGACGATGCTGGGCGGCGGAACGGGGCCGGCGCATGGGACGCTTGCCACCACCTGCACGCCGGGGCCTTGGCATATCATGCGGATGATGCAGGCGGCGGATGCGTTTCCGATGAACCTTGCCTTTGCGGGGAAGGGCAATGCCGCGCTTCCCGATGCCATTGAAGAGCAGGTGCGGGCGGGGGCGTCCTGTCTGAAGCTGCACGAGGATTGGGGCACGACGCCTGCGGCCATCGATTGCTGTCTGACGGTGGCGGATGCGATGGATGTGCAGGTGATGATCCATACCGACACGCTGAACGAAAGCGGGTTTGTCGAGAATACGCTGGCCGCGATCCGGGGGCGGACGATCCATGCCTTTCATACCGAAGGGGCGGGGGGCGGCCATGCGCCGGACATCATCAAGGTCGTGTCGTCGCAGAATGTGCTGCCGTCTTCGACCAATCCGACGATGCCCTATACGGTGAACACGATCGAAGAGCATCTGGACATGCTGATGGTGTGCCATCACCTGGACCGCAAGGTGCCCGAGGATGTGGCTTTTGCAGAGTCCCGCATCCGGCGCGAGACGATTGCGGCCGAGGATATCTTGCATGATATCGGGGCCTTCTCGGTCATTTCGTCGGACAGTCAGGCGATGGGGCGGGTGGGAGAGGTCATTACCCGCACATGGCAGACCGCGCATAAGATGAAGGTGCAGCGCGGGCGGCTGGAGGGGGAGCAGGGCGAGAATGACAATCTGCGGGTGCGCCGCTATGTGGCGAAATACACGATCAATCCGGCCATCGCGCATGGGTTGAGCGCGCATATCGGGTCAGTGGAGGAGGGCAAGCGCGCGGATCTTGTGCTGTGGTCGCCCGCCTTCTTTGGCGCGAAGCCCGAGATGGTGCTGATCGGGGGCTGCATCGTGGTGGCGCAGATGGGCGATCCGAATGCGTCCATCCCCACGCCGCAGCCGGTGCATACGCGGCCGATGTTCGGGGCCTTCGGCGGGTCGGTGGTGCGCAATGCCGTGACCTTTGTGTCCAAGGCGGGGCTAGAGGCGGATGTGCGCGGGCAATACGGGCTGGCCAAGCAGGTCGTCGCGGTAGAGGGCTGCCGGGGCATCGGCAAGCGCGACATGCGTCTGAACGATGCGACCCCGCAGATCGAAGTGCATCCCGAGACCTATGAGGTGCGGGCGGATGGGGTGCTGCTGACCTGCGAACCGGCGCGGGAGCTGCCTTTGGCGCAGCGGTATTTCTTGTTCTGAAGCAGGGGATGATCCGCGCGGGGCGCGGCCGTCGCGCAACCGTGGGCGACGGTCGCGGCGGGCCGTGCTAAACTGCGGCGACGGACAGGATTTCACAGGACAGACGATCATGCCGGACCTTCCCAACGCGCAACGCCGTATCCCGAACGCCCAGAGGGCGGGGCGGCTTCCCGTCGATTCGGTCGTGCTGGGCTATGACGAGCGGTTCCTGCGGCGGCGGCGGCTGGTGACCGCCGCAGGCCGGGGGGTGATGGTGGACCTGCCCGAGACGGTGTCGCTTGAGGCGGGGGATTGTCTGGAACTGCTGGACGGGCGTCTGGTCGAGGTGCAGGCGGCGGCGGAGCCTGTGCTGGTGGTGACGGGCGATCTGCCGCGTCTGGCTTGGCATATCGGCAACCGGCATACGCCCTGCGAGATTGGGGCGGATCGGTTGGTGATCCGGGAGGATCATGTGCTGAAGGCGATGCTGGTGCAGTTGGGCGCGCAGGTGGCCCATGCGATGGCGCCGTTCCGGCCCGAAGGTGGGGCCTATGGGCATGGGCGGACGATGGGGCATGAGCATGGCCATGGGCATGTGCCGCATGTCTTTTCGCTGGGCCATGGGGCGGGCGGGGTGCATGTGGCGACGCATGCCTTTCGCCGGGCAGAGGATGAGGCAGAGGTGCCAGAGGAATGAGCGGCGTTTCCGGCCTGATGACGCTGGTGCAATGGCTGTCGCCTGCCTTTCCGACGGGGGGCTTTGCCTATTCGCACGGGATGGAGCAGGTGATTTCGGATGGCGGCATCCGGTCGGGGGCTGATCTGGAGGCGTGGCTGGCCGATGTG